>JBKJQK010000478.1:0-3317 GCA_046594095.1 Anaerolineae bacterium
AACTGTTCGGGTTGATACACTGGCTGGGACATGCGGCGACCTTTGCTTCTTCACGGTCTTCAATCCAAGGGAAGAACGGCCTGCCGCATGTCACCCTTCGAGCATACAAGGGAAGAAGGACGGGGAAGGAAGGGTGGGGCGGTGCAGAAAAAACGAACGAGGCCCGCTCTGGCGGGCCCCGAAATATGGTGACGACAGGATTTGAACCTGTGACCAAGGGCTTATGAGTCCCCTGCTCTACCGACTGAGCTACGTCACCGAACGGCGAAAGATTATAGCAGGCTGCCCTCGCTGGATGGGGTGGTTGCGCGCGCTTCTACAAGACGGATTTGACGAATGCGCACGGATTTCCACGGATCGGTATTGAATCGCAACTTTTATCAGTTCCGTGCGCATCCGCCAAATCCGTGTTCCAAAACGGCTTGCCAATTCACTCAGCCGCGTCCAATGGGTTCAGGCACAATAGGTTCCCATGGAACTACCCCGCGTTTACGTCTCCCGGGTCGCCGATTTTGACATGCTCAAGCAGCTCGAAGCGGTCGCCACTGTCACCTACAACGACTACGACGGCGCCATGCCTCGCCCGGCGCTGTTGGAAGCGGTCCGCGATGCCGATGCGCTGCTATGCGGACCCGGCAATCGGGTCGACGCGGATCTGCTCGCCGCCGCGCCTCGCCTCAAGATCGCCGCCAACTGCGCGGTCGGTTACGACAATATCGATGTCGCTGCCTGCACCGCCCGCAACGTTTGGGTGACCAACACGCCTGGCGTGCTCACCGAGACCACCGCCGACCTCGCCTTCGCGTTGATGCTGGCCGCCGCCCGCCGCCTGGGCGAGGCCCGCGACGCGGCCCGCGCCGGCAAGTGGCACGAGTTCTACTATCGGGCGTGGCTCGGAACGGACGTCCACGGGGCCACGCTCGGGATCGCCGGGATGGGCCGGATCGGGGCTGCCATCGCCCGCCGCGCAAAGGGCTTTGGCATGCGCATCCTGTATCACAACCGGTCCGTTGATGCGGCTATCGAAGCCGAAACGGGGGCGCGCTGGGTGAGCAAAGACGAGCTACTCCGCCACGCCGATTTCCTCATGCTGACCGTGCCGCTGAACGCGGCCACACGCGGCTTCATCGGCGTGTCGGAGCTGGCCCTCATGAAGCCCCGTTCGATCCTGATCAATGTCGCTCGCGGCCCCATCGTCGACACCGAAGCCCTCACCCAGGCCCTCATCGACAAGCGCATCTTTGGGGCCGCTCTGGATGTCACCGATCCCGAGCCGCTGCCCGCCAGCCACCCCCTGTTCGGGCTCGACAACTGCTTTATCGCCCCCCACGTCGGTAGCGCGACCGCGCTCACCCGCCAGAAGATGTTCCAGACGGCGATCGTCAACGTGCAGGCCGCGCTCCGCGGCGACCGCCCGCCCAACTGTCTCAACCCTGAGGCCCGTACCTAAGGTCGCGCGGCCATGACGCTTTTTAAGATTGGCCTGCGCTACTTCCTGCGCCGGCCGCTCCAATCTTTGCTGTGCATCTTTGGCGTCGCGTTGGGCGTGGCCGTCATCGTCGCCATTGACCTCGCCAACGGCAGCGCCTCGCGCGCTTTCGCGCTGAGCGCCGACGCAGTCGCCGGGCGGGCGACCCATCAGATCACCGGCGGATCGACCGGGCTGGATGCCGACATCTATCGCCGGATCAAAGTCGAGCTGGGCGTGGGCGCCGCCGCGCCAGTCATCGACCAGTACGCCACCGCCCTCGAGCTCGATCGCCAGCCGATTCGGATCCTGGGGATCGATGTGTTTGCCGAGCCGCCCTTCCGCAGCTATCTTGGCGGCGATGAGACGTATGGCGCGCGGAATACGGCGTCGCTTGTCTCTTTTCTCACCCGTCCCGATGCGCTGCTCATCGGCCAGAGCCTTGCTACGCGCTACAAGCTGACCACTGGAAGCCCGCTGACCTTCCGGATCGGCGATCGGCGGGTCACCCTCATCGTGGCCGGCATACTGGTCCCCGCCGATGACAACAGCCGCCAGGCGCTCGATACCATCGCGCTGATGGACATTGGGGCCGCCCAAACGCTGTTCAACATGCCCGGCCGGCTCACCCAGATCGATCTCATCGCTGATGAGCGGACACAGGCGGGCAAAACCACCCTCGACCGCATCCGTGCCATCCTCCCGCCCGGCGTTCAACTGGTCAAGCCCGAGGCACGCAGCCAGAGCATCGAGCGCCTGAGCGACGCCTTTGAACTCAACCTGACCGCGCTGAGCCTGATCGCGCTGCTGGTCGGGATCTTCCTGGTCTATAACACCATCACCTTCTCCGTTGTGCAGCGCCGGCCGATGATCGGCACGCTGCGCTGTCTGGGCGTGACCCGCGGCCAGATTTTCGGGATGATCGTCGTCGAAGCCGCAATCCTGAGCGCCATCGGCGGCGCGCTGGGTTTGGGACTTGGGATCGTCCTGGGGCGTGGCGCCGTCGGCCTGGTCACCCAGTCGATCAACGACCTGTTCTATGTTGTCAATGTGCGGAATATCACGGTCGACCCCGCCACGCTGATCAAAGGCTTTGCGGCGGGCGTGATTGCGGCGGTGGCGGCCTCGCTGCTCCCGGCCTACGAAGCGACGAGCATTCCCCCGGTGGGCGCGCTGAGGCGTTCCAACGTCGAATCGCGCCTGCGCAAGTTGCTTCCCTGGCTGGCGGCTGGCGGGGTGATCCTGGCCGTCGCGGGCGCTGGCATGCTCCAGTTGTCGACCAATCTCATCGTCAACTTTGGCGGGATTTTCGGCGTGGTGATCGGGGTGTCGCTCATGACGCCCTTGCTCACCCTGTGGCTGATGCGCGCGCTCGGGCCCGTGCTGGGCGCGACGCTCGGATTGATCGGCCGAATGGCTGCCCGCTCGGTGGCTAATTCGCTCTCGCGGACGGCGGTCGCGGTCGCCGCGTTGATGGTGGCGGTGGCGGTCATCATCGGCCTGCGCGGCATGATCGGGAGTTTCCGGCTGACCGTCGCGTCGTGGCTCGAGACGTCGCTCACCGCCGACATCTACATCCGGCCCCCGACCACGACGGCCAACGAGGCCTTTGTGGTTGTCGCGCCTGAAAAGATCAGCGCGCTGGCCGCCGTGCAGGGCGTGGTGGATGCGACGACCTATCGCCGGCTCCCAGTCGAGGCATCCCTTGACGGCGCGGACTGGCGGCCTGTGACGCTGCTCGCCGTGGGCACCGCGCGCGAGCGGCCGGATGGCATGTATGTTTGGAGGGAATCCCGGTCCGTTGGGCTATGGGAGTCGATGCGGGACCGCGATGAGGTCGAGATCTCGG
>JBKJQK010000516.1:0-8745 GCA_046594095.1 Anaerolineae bacterium
CTATTGCCCCGCGAGACGGGGAGGTCGTTTAGGACAACCCCAAAGATATGGATGCCCGAGCGCTTGAGATTGGCCACGGCCGCCTGGGCCACCTGGCGCCGTGTTTGATTGGCCCGCACAACCATCAAAGCGCCATCCAGTTGCTGCCCGAGGCTGATTGCGTCGACTAGATTGATCACCGGCAGCGCGTCGAAGATGACGATGTCGGCCCGTTCGCGAAGTTGGGCGATGATGTCGCGCATCCGGTTGGACGCCAGGAGTTCGGGAGGATTGGGCACCAACGGTCCGGCCGGTAGGATGCGCAGGTTCTCGAGACCCTCATACGTGATGAGGAACGTGTCCAGATCGGTGTCCTTCTCCAGCAAGGCGTTGGTCAGCCCATGATAGTTCGGTACATTAAAGATGCGGTGCTGGGTTGGCCGCCGCAAATCGGCGTCGACGAGGATGACTCGGGCCCCGGTCCGAGCCAGGGTCATGGCCAGGTTCGCGGCGGTCAGGCTCTTGCCGTCCGCCGGGCGGCTGCTGGTCACCATCAGCGTCTTTAACGGTTTGTCAATCGCGCTGTACTGCAGGTTGGTCCGGACCAGTTGGAGCGCCTCGATCCCAGGCGAGAATTCATCTGAGCGCCCGAGGAGCTTCGCCGAATCCCGGTCGCGCAATGCGCCGATTCGCGGGATGGTGCCCAGAAAGCTCGAGGACAACTCCTTGCCGATATCATCGCCGGCCTTCATCGTGTCGTCGATGAAGTCCAGCAGCACGGCGGCGCCGGCCCCGAGGGACAGGCCAATCAGGGTCGCAAGCAGGACATTGGTGGCGACATTGGGGCCGATCGGGACGGTGGGCAATTGGGCGGCTTCAATCACCCTCAGCGCGTTGGGCGTTTCGTTGTCGATGTTGGACAGCAACTGGGCATACGAGGACTGCCAGGTCGTGATCTGCGTCTGCACGGTCGTCTGGCGGGTCCGGGCGTCTTGGATCTGGCGCGCGCTGTTCGACTTACTGATCGCGTCATCGAGCTCGCGCACCTCCTGCTCGGCCTTCTTGATGTTGGCCCGCAGCTTGTCAACCTGATCGCGGGTGAACTGGCGCTGCGTGTCCTGGGTGCTGTCATTGGCCGAGGGGCTCTGCTGAACCAACTGATTCGCGATCTCAGACGCCAGCGCTTTCACCCGCACCGGATCTGTGTCAATGACCGTCACTTCGATGACCTGGGTGCCTGCGACCGCCCGAACGTTCACAATGCTCTTTAATGTGAGCCAATCCCATTTGAGGCCAAGCGCGTTCAGCGCGCCCTGCAAAACAGGCTCGCGGCCGGCCAGGTCAGCATAGCTCTTGGCCAGCGCTTCGGCTGAATAGGTGTCATTTCCGGAGGCGTTCGGATTGCGCAGGGTTTGCCCGACCAAAAGCGCGGCGCGCGATTGATAGATGGGCGGGGACTGGCGGGTGACGACAAAACTGGTCACCGCCGCCACCAGCGCGCTGGCGACGATCAGCCACCACCAGGCAGACGCGATTTTGAGAATCCGTTGAAATTCCATGACACTTTGATTCTGAACGCAGTGCGCGGCTGGCGCGAAACTAGGCTGGCGGCGCGCCGCCAGCCTAACTCAACAAGTATACTTGGGTTGTCCTCGTCAGAGTGGATCAGATTCTCCCCATGATACCGGCATCCCATCGCGACCAAGCGCCCGGCACGAGCGGTCTCAGCCTGGCCGGGTTGTACCTCCAGCGTCAGGCCGACAACCCCGGGCGCTATCTTCTCGAACAGGCGCTCCAATTCTTGTTTAGCGGAATTCCGACCGTGGTAGGGATTGGCATGCGGGCGGTCGCCTACCGCCTGATGATGCGGCTGGAAGGGCTCCCGGCGATCGAAGACGGCGTCCGGCTGCGTTTTGCGAGCCGGATCCGCCTCAAGCGCGGGTCGTATCTCGACCATGGCGTGTATATCCACGCCTGCCCGGACGGGGTCACCATCGGCGAGCGGAGCTATGTGATGGCTAACAGCATCTTGCACGTCTACAACTTCCGCGGGCTGCCGCACGCCGGCATCACCCTCGGCGACGACTGTCTGATTGGAGAGGCGAACGTCATCCGCGGGCAGGGCGGGGTGCGCATCGGCAACCGGGTGTATACGTCTCCGCTATGCCAGATCATCGCCGTCAACCATGTTTTTGACGACCCAAACAGGCCCTTCATTGGGCAGGGCATCACCGCCGAGGGCATCGTGATCGAAGATGATGTGTGGATCGGATCGGGCGCGGTCATCACCGATGGCGTGACGATTGGAAAGGGCGCGGTGATCGCGGCAGGCGCGGTGGTCACCCAGGATGTGCCGGCCCATGCGCTGGTTGGGGGCGTGCCGGCCCGGGTGATTCGCGACCTGTCGGCCCAGGACGCGGCCGCCATCCGCGCCCGGCGGTCGGCGCTGGTGTATGAATAGGCGAGTCTGGGCTGCGCGTCGGAATGTCGGTTAACCCTTGGGGTGGGCCGACGACGCTGGAATCGCGACAGGGAGATTTCGGGCGTGCGAGGGAACGTCGGGTTAACCCTTGGGGTGGCCCCAGGCTGAGTCTCCAGCCTACGGGGCGTAGCGGGGGCCACCCCAAGGGTTGACCGGGGCCGAAGAGGTCGCGCCCGTGCGATGTCGGCTGGGCGGGGGGACGTGGGCATGAATGGGGGCTCCGTCCGTCAACGCTTTGGGTGGCCGCCAAAACTCGGCTCCCGACCGAAACTCGGCATGCGGCCACCCGAAGGGTTAACGGACGTTCCCGATGACACTCCCGCCCGAACGTAAGAAGCGACCTCCGCCCAAGCGCCGCGACAGGGTGGCTTACTACCGTTTTGCCGCGCGCGGTCTGCTAGAATGCCAATTGTACTTGGAGTCGCGACCCGCGGAGCTTGCCCGCGCGCGACCTAAACCGCTACGGGCGACCTCGAAGCCGTGCAACAAACGACGCAACGCATTCACATGAGCCTTTCAGTTGTTATCCCGGCTTACAACGAAGAGCACGCCATAGCCGAGATCGTTAGGCGTGTCCTAAAGGCGCGGGCGACCACCCAAGCGACGGGCATCGGCGAGGTCGACTTGATCGTCGTCGATGATGGCAGCCGCGACGGGACTGCCGCCGTCGTCAGCCAGATCGAGGGCGCGCGGCTGGTCCGGCATGTCGCCAACCAGGGCTACGGCGCGGCGCTCAAAACCGGGTTCTCGTGTTCGACCGGCGAGTTTGTCGCCTTCCTGGACGCCGACGGAACCTATCCCCCCGAAAGCCTGCCCGATTTGTGCCGGGCCGCGTTGGCCGGCGCCGATGTCGTTATCGGCTCGCGGATGGCCGGGGAGAAGAGCGAGATGCCCGCGACGCGCCGGCTCGGAAACTGGTTCTTCGCCAGCCTGCTCAGCCTGATCGGCGGGTCGCACATTAGCGACAGCGCCAGCGGCATGCGCGTCGTCCGGCGTTCGGCGCTCGAGCGGCTCTACCCCCTGCCCGACGGTCTGAACTTCACCCCGGTCATGAGCACTCGGGCCGTGCATGAGGGGCTCAAGATGGTCGAGATCCCAATTACGTATAGCGAACGGATCGGGCGCTCGAAACTCAGCGTGGTCCGCGACGGCGTGCGCTTCTTCAACTCGATCGTGTGGACGGCCCTCACCTATAACCCGGCCCGCATGATCGGGATGGTCGGACTGGCCGGGGTTCTGTTTGCCGCGCTGGTGATCGTGTGGCTGGCCGTCCAGCGCCTGTCCGGTGTCGCAACTCTGGGCCGGGCGGGCACATTTCTGGTCTATCTCGGCGGCGTGAGCGGCGTGGCGGGTATCAGCCTGGTCAATCTCGGGATCATGTTCAACTACCTTGTGTCGCTGTTCCAGAAGCGGGTTGTGCGCCAGGGGATGTTCGGCAAGCCGCTGTTCGACCCGCCCATCGACCGGCAGTTCTGGTGGATGGGCTTGCTGGCGATTGCCGCCGGGACGGGCCTCGGAATCGCCGTTCTGGTGACCAGCCCGAATGGCGACGCCATCCAGCGCAGCTGGCTTTGGATGCTGGGCGCGGCCTTTCTCGTCCTGGTGGGTGTGCAAGTCCTTGTATCGTGGATGGTGATGCGGGTCCTGGATGAAATCAGCGCGCGCGACGAGCTGACCCGCCGCGACCTTACCAATGACCAGGCAAAATGGAACTGAGCTGGTATGCGCTGCAATCCAAGCCTAACAAGGAATCGCCACTTCTGCGCGGGCTCGAGGGGGCCGGCTTTGAGGCCTGGTATCCGTCTTATCGGGTCAAGCCGGTCAATCCGCGCTCGCGCAAGATTCGGCCGCTTTTTCCGCGCTACTTGTTCGTGCGGATCAACCTTGGGGAGCAGCCGGTGAGCACGTTTACCTGGATGGCCAACGCGATCGGACTGGTGTCGTTTGGCGACGAGCCCGCGCCAGTTCCGGACCGGCTGATCGAGGCGGTCCATGAGCGGCTGCGCGAGATGACGAATGTGCTGGGCTACGCCGAGGAGTTCAAGCCCGGGGACCGGGTGCGGGTGACCTCGGGGCCGTTTCGGGACTACGACGCCGTGGTCGATCTGCGCCTGTCGGGTGTTGACCGGGTGAGGGTGTTGCTCGACATCATGCGCGGGCGGTCGATGGCCGTCCAGATGGACATGAAACACTTGAAGAGGGTGTAGGGGGATGACGTTCCACGGGGTTACTAGTGGATTCCCGCATTCGCGGGAATGACGGTGGGCGAGGGGAGTTCCGGTGGTAGTTGTGGATTCCCGCATTCGCGGGAATGACGAACGGATGGGGTGCGTTGGAATGACGGTGGGCGGGAATCGGCAATATCGCGCGCGGCGCGGATTCGAATAGTAGACTGATGTCGTTATGGGCAACGGCCCATGTCGAAAGGGCGGACGCTGCCCGGGCCCCGGAAGACAACAGAGGCCGTGGGGAATCGAGGGGTGGGGGAAAACACATGACTGAAAACAAGGCACGAATTGTCTCCAAAGCGGCCGCCGACGCGCCGCTGACGCGCGAGGAACAGCTCAAGCTCAACCTCGGCACGCGCGGCACGCGGGCGCTGCCGCAGCCGCGCTTCCCCGACGCTGATCTGGCCATGCGGGCCAAGGGCCTGCACAAGCGCGACTACAACGTCGATATTCTGCTGGTCAATCCGCCCACCCCCGATGGCGCCATTTGGATCCGCAGCCAGCACCGGGTGGGCCGCAAGAGCCGCGAGAACATGATCTGGCCGCAGATGGAGCTGGCCCAGATGGCGGCCATGCTGGACGACGACTACACCGTCGCCATCATCGACGCCAATGCCGAACGGATGACCTGGCCCGAATTCGAGGCCAAACTCAAGGAACTCCGCCCGCGCTTCTATCTCACCCAGGTCACCGCGCCCACCCTGACCAATGACATGATGGGCGTTTTTCTGGCCCGCAGCCTGGGCGCGATCACGATCGGGTTTGGCACCCACGTCACTCCGATGCCGCGCGAAACCCTGGACCAGTTTCCGGCCCTCGATTTTGTGCTGCGCGGCGAGCCTGAATTGACCTTGCGCGAGTTGATGGACACGGTGATGGCCCTGAACGGGAGCTGGACGCGCGGGGCCGACGGCCTGCTGACCAAACCCGATGGCAAATCCGCCGACGCCGACCACAAGATGGCCCTTTTGATGGTCGACGCCGATCCGACCTGGCGGCCGGCCTGGATGCTCGAGCCGGTGGATGAGAAGCCCTTCGATGAGCGCATCCCGCTCACGCCCTCGCACCTGAGCGCGATCCGGGGAGTGGCCTGGCGCAAGAATGGCGAGGTTCAGGTCAACTGGGATCGCCCCTTCATCCGGAATCTGGACGATCTGCCCGTCCCGCGCCACGACCTGCTGCCGTACGACAAATATCGGATTCCGATGATCAAGGGGCCGTATACCTTTATCGTCACCAGCCGCGGCTGCACGGCCGGCTGCAAATACTGCATCAAGCACGTCAGCTATCAGTTCTCGATCCGCCTGCGCTCGCCCGAGAACATCATGGAAGAGCTGTGGGTGCTCAAGAAGCTGGGGGTCAAGCACGTGCACATGTATGCCGACCTGTTCACGGTCAGCCGCGACCAGGTGATGGGCATCTGCAAGCTCATGATCGCGCAGAAGATTGGGCTGACCTGGACGTGCAACAGCAGGGTGGACTACGTCGACGAGGAGATGCTTCAGTTGATGGCCAAGAGCGGCTGCAACCTGATTTCGTGGGGGATCGAGAGCGCCAACGAGCAGATTCTCAAAAAGGCGGCCAAAGGCTACCGGCTCGAGCAGGCCCCGCGCGCGCTGCAGTGGGCCAGGAAGGCCGGGATCAAGAACTGGGGCTATTTCATCATCGGGCTCCCTGGGGAGACGGTCGCGACAGTGAAGCAGACGATGAAGTTCTCAAAGGAGCTCCCGCTCGACATCGCCCTCTTCCACGTGGCCGCGCCATATCCCGGCACGCCATTCTTCTTTGAAGTGCTGGAAAATAACTGGTTCCGGGCCGGGACGAAGTGGGAGCAGGTCGACATGGACAAGTCGACGGTCCTGGATTACAGCGAGATCAAGGCCGAGGAGCTCGAGTACTGGCAGAAAAGGGCCTTCCGGGAGTGGGCCTTCCGCCCGGGCCCGATCTGGACCTTTATCAAGAGCATCAACGGCCCGCAGGTGTTCAAATCCGCGGTGGAGATCGCGCTGGGCACATTAGGGTGGGTGAAGTAGGGCGGATTCGGACGCACCGACGCCCGGCGACCGCCCCAATGTCGGTCAAAGGCGTAGTCCGACCGGGGCCTGGAAGGCCCCGTCTGAAAGGACAAAGGCCTCCGGCCCGCTCGGACGGCAGCTTGCGCCGGACAAAGAGGCCGGAGGCCTGCGCGCCAACAGGTCGCGCGTTGCATAGGCAAACCCGCGCAGAATCATCGGCCGTCATCCTCCGGCCTTGCGTTGGGCGAGCCTCCTGAAGCGTGACGCTTTTGCTGGTCCTTGACGTAGCGCACGACAGCGTGCTCATGCGACACAGATACCGAGGTGACTTGAGGGCCGCTTCTTTGGCGACGGGAGGCCTCCGGCCGTTTCGGCACGCCCTTGCAAAAATCCGGTCGGGCCGGAGGCCTTTGTTCATTCAGACGGGGCCTTCCAGGCCCCGGTCGGCTCCCGAATGCTGAACAATCGATTTGTCAAACGTATGAAGTTGACTCAATCAGATGGCCTGCGCGCGCTGGCAATCTTGGCCGTCCTGGCGGCCAACCTGGTCGCGGCGCTGCCCGCGGGCGCCCAGACCCCAACCCCGTGGACGCCCCCGACCGCCGTGACGCGATCGGGCGGCGCCTCCCTCCCCGCAATCGCGGTGGGCTCGGACGAGATCGCCCACGTCGTATGGTGGGACGAGGTGGAGGGCGCCCAGTACAGCCGGAGCGCCGGGCCGATCAGCGGCACGCTGCCCGTCTCATGGACGGCGCCGATCAACGTCCCCGGCATCATCGGCGACCGGGAGGTGGTTCCCAACGCCCGCACCGGCCAGTCAAAGGTCGTTTTGACCCGCTATTCGAACCTCAGCCTGATCGCGGACGGACAGGCCGCCATTTACGGGCTGTGGCTGGACGTCAACCTGGCCCTGCAGAGCGCCCGGGCCCTGAATGGCGCCTGGTCCGGCGCCCAGGCCCTGGCCGACAAGGCGGCCGCCTTCAGCCTGTCGGGCGATCTGAGCGGGACCGTCCACCTGGTGTATGCCCGCCCGCTGGAGGCCCCGGGCGCGCCGGCCGGGCTGTATTACCGGGCGGCCCGCACTGGCGCATGGAGCGCCCCGGCCCTCATCCAGGCCTCGCCGTATTTCAGGTCCGCCCCGCCCGAGCGCCTGCGCCTGAGCGTGGCGGCCAACCCGAGGGGCCAGGTCCTGGCGGCGTTTACGGACCCGCGGACAAACCGCCCCCAAGTTGCGCGCTCGGGCGATGCGGGCGCGACCTGGGCGGCGCCTGTCTTGGCGCCGGCCGGCGCGGATAATGGGCCGGTCGACGTCGCGCGGGTGGCGGCCACCCCGGCGGGCGGCTTCCTTCTGATCGGCCACGACACGACGCTTGCGGGGTGCGGGTTGTATCAGCGGGTATCCGTGGATGGCGGGTCCGGGTGGGGGACGCCGGCCCGGATCCTGTCTGAGTTGGAGCTATGCCCGGACGCCATGACGTTTACGCTGGCCGCCGATGGGCGGCTGTGGCTGTTAGGCGCGCCGGCGCCTCCGTCGAAAGAGGATGCCACCCGGCGCGAGACGCGCGCTGTGATGGCCGCCTGGAATGACTTGGGGTGGACGCGCCCGGTCCTGGTGTTTCAAGCGCTTCCGGATCCGACCAGCGCAATCAATGCGGGGCCGGCCTGCGCGATGATGGCGATGAGCCGGCGGAGCGTTGCCTGGCTGGGCTGTGATGGGCTGAGTGATCTATGGGCGGTCGAAAGCGCGGTTCCGCTTTCCGAATTGCTGCCGGCCCTGACCACCCGCTGGGGGGCGATTGAAACCCTGGCCGGTCCCGCCGATGGCGCAACGGGGAAGGTTGTTGATCCCGGCAGCCTGCCGGCCGTCGCCGCCGACGCGAGCGGCGCCGTCTTCGCGATGTGGAGCCAGGCCGCGGCCAGCGGCGAGATGGGCACCGCCCTGGCAGTGGCCGCGCGATTGGCCGGATCCGTCTGGTCGCGGCCCAACGAAGTGTTGCGGTCGCCTGATGCGCCGGGCAGCCTGTCAAGTATCGAGCGCGCG
>JBKJQK010000022.1:0-3865 GCA_046594095.1 Anaerolineae bacterium
TATGTGCCGCAACTGTTTGCCCGGGCAAAGCGCGACTGGCCGTGGGTGGGCGCGATCGCGGTGTGGTTCTTCAAGCCGGCCAGCGACGCGGATAAAAATCAAGCGGTCTACTACTTCCGGATGCTCGAGCCCGACTTCACCCCTCTACCGCTGTATGAGGCGATTCGGGCGGCGCTGATCGCGCGCTAGCGCGCCCGGTTGAACAGCGCGCCGTTGATGAGCACGGCCGCGAGCGAGGCAATCGCATACGACAGCCACAGCGGCAGAAGCGTGACCGTGGCGCCGACAATGAGGAAGAACGTCGCAAACGCGAAGGTGCCCAACAGCACCCCGCGGAGCACGCGCAGGGCCCCGTCTGGGCCTTGCTGGGCGTGGGCGAAGGCCGTCATCAACGACGCGTAGATCGGAATCGGCGAGATCAGCCCGCTCCAGGTCGCGCCGAGGGTTTCGCTGGCCGCGGTCAGGGCCAGCACAAACCCGGTGGCCAGGACTATCCTCAGCGGCATGTCCCAGCGCGGCGCCCCAGGCGCGATTTGGGGGCCTGATGCGACGGGCGTGATACGAAGCGCGGTCAGAATCATCCCAAGGATGACGATATACAACGGGACCCGCGGCAATGCAAATTGCTTCCAGGCCAGGGTCATGCCCAGGAATCCCAGCAGCCCCAGCGCCAGCGACGGTACCCATCGGAACCGGCGCGCCGCGAACGCATACACAACGCAGAAGACGCTGGCGCTGGCCGAGCCGCTCATCGTGCCCAGCGCGGCGTCGGCCGCGAATCGGGGAGAGTGCTGCAGGGCCAGGAACACGCTGACCGGCCCGCTGGTAAGCGGCAGGCCCGCAATCCAACCGCCCACGCCCACGCCGAAGCGCCGGCTGAGCCAGGTCGCGATCGCCATGATGATCGGCGTCGCGGTCAGCTTGAAGAGAAAGAGCTCCACCCTCAGCCCCGCGCCGGGAGGCATTCGACCAGCGCTTGCATCAGCCGGTCGACATCGGCCCGGGTGTTGTAGCCCTGGATCGAAACCCGGATGAAGGGCCGGTTATTCCAGACCAGCACCGGAATCTCAATCTTGTAGTCGTCATACAGGCGGATCTTGAGCGCGACCGTGTCAGTCCCGGGCGGGAGCGGGACGGCCACGAGCTGACCGATCCAGCCCTCGCCGCTGAAGTGCGACGGTTGGCCAGTCAGGGCCAGGATGCGCTCGTTCGTCTCGCGGGTCAGGGCCCGGCACGCGGCCGAGACACGATCCCAGGCGTGGTCGCGCTGAAAGGTGATCGCATCGGGGGTGGCCAGAAAGGCCGCGATATCGCGGGTGCCCCAGAACTCGTGGTGATCGACGAAAAGGGAGGGCCCGGGTTCCCGGGGCTCGTAGCCCCAGCTCACGACCAGAGGTTTCAGCAGCGACTGAACCTCGCGCCGCGCGTACAGAAATCCACTACCCTTGGGCGCGCACAGCCACTTGTGCAGGTTGCCGGTGTAGAAATCCGCGCCAATCGCCTTCAGGTTGAGCGGAACCTGGCCGGGCGCGTGGGCGCCATCAACGAGCGTAATGATCCCGCCGGCGCGGGCGCGCCGGCAGATCTCCTCGATCGGCAGGATGACGGCCGTTGGCGAGGTGAGGTGGCTGATATAAATGACGCGGGTGCGGGGCGTGACCGACCGCCATAGGGTTTCGACGGCCTCCATTGGGTCGGCCAATGGCATGGGCAGGGTCGCCTGGGCGTAAGTGAAGCCCCGCTCACCGGCCAGGAAGCGCCATGTCCGATCACAGGCGCCGTACTCGTGATCGGTGGTCAGGACCTCATCGCCTGGGCCCAGGTTCAGGCTGCGGGCCACGATGTTGACGCCAGTGGTGGCGTTTGTGACATAGACCAGGTCGGCGGCGGCGCAGCCGAGATAGGCCCCGAGCGATTCGCGCGCCGCCCGCATCAGGTCTTTGTAGCTCCGCCCCAAAAACAGGACGGGCTGGCGCTCGAGCTCGCGCTGCCAGTACTGGTAGCGCTCGAACACGGGGATCGGCGTGGCCCCGTATGAGCCGTGGTTGAGGAAGGTGATCGCGGGGTCGATTAAGAAGTACGAGGCGAGCGCGCTGGTGGGGTCCATGAGGGGAACATTGTATTTGCGTTTACGTCGACGTTCACGTTTACGTTCGCGTTAACGTCGACGATTACGTAAACGGAAACGCAAACGGTAACGTCGACGTCGACGCGTGTCCGCCATCAGACGGTAAAATAGCCGGATGCGAAGCAACGACTCGTACTTTCCGCTCCCGCGCATCATCGCGGCACTCCACATGCTGCCAACCGAGTTGAGCCGGCGACCGGACGCCTACCCGCAGCAGAAGATCATCGAGCATGCGCTGCTCCACGCCCAAATTGCCTGGGATGGGGGGGTGCGGGCGCTCTATCTTCAAAACACAAACGAGTTGCCCATTGCTCCGCGCGCCTCCCCGGGGATCGTTGCCATGATGATCCAGGTGGGCAGCGCGCTGCGATCGACCTTCCCTGATATGGCTCTGGGCGTCACCCTGGTTGAACATGGCGCCAGCGAGGCGCTCGACATCGCAAAGGCAATCCAGGCCCAGTTTGTGCGGATCAAAGTCTATATTGGCGCGATGGTCAAAACCGAGGGCATGCTAAACGGCTGCGCCCATGAGGCCATCCATCACCGGCACGCCGTGAATGGGGCGGACATTCGCATCTTCGCCGACGTCTACGATCGCCTGGGCGAACCGCTGGCCCCGCTGCCACTCAATGAGGCCTGCCGCCAGGCGGTTGATTTTGGGCGGGCCGATGGGCTCATCCTGTCGGGCAAGACCAGCGAGCAAAGCATCCGGATGATTGACGACGTGCGCCCAATGCGGCTGGGGGTCCCCCTCATTCTGGGCGGGGGCATGTCGTTCAGCAATCTGCGCTTCTTCGCCAACCGGGCCGACCACTTCCTGATCTGGGCTGGCTTTGTCAAACGCGGGCTGCCGGAGCAGCACAACATTCCAGTCGAGTGGGACGGCGCGCTGATCAAAGCCTTCGTCGAAGCGACCAAGTAGTTGCGCATCCAACTGCGTCGCTACGGCACGGTCACGTCGACGATGGACGTGGCGCGCGCCCTGGCAGCCGCGGGCGCCTCCGAAGGGTTATGCGTCGTCGCGGAGACTCAGACCGCCGGTCGGGGGAGGCTCGGACGGGCATGGTACTCCCCGCCTGGCGCGGCGCTGTATTTCTCCCTGCTACTCAGGCCGGCCCTGCCGGCGACCCAAGCGGGCTGGCTATCGATGCTGGCCGCCCTCGCCGTCCTGGACGGCGCGGCGGAGATTCTTGGCCCGACCGGCGCCCTGGCCCTGAAGTGGCCGAACGATGTCCTCCTGTCCGGTCGCAAGCTGGCCGGAATCCTGATCGAAACCGCGCTGTCGGGACCGGTCCTCGAACACGTCATTGTCGGGGTTGGGCTGAACGTCAATACCCGATTTGACGGCGCGCCGGAAGACGTGCGGGCGCGCGCAATCAGCCTGCGTGACGCATCCGGGCGCGATCTGGACGTGGGCGCTGCGCTGGAAACGATGCTCAGGGCCTTCGACATGCGTTACGCGGCGCTGATGGCGGACCCCGCCAGCCCGGCGGCCGAGTATGCCGCCTGGCTGGTCACGCTGGGTCAGCGCGTGACACTGACGGCCGGCGACGAGGTTCTTGAGGGCCTGGCCAGCGGGGTCCGCGAAGATGGCGCGCTGTGGGTCGAAACGGACTCCGGAAGGCGCGCTGCGGCCTTCGGGGACGTATCTTGAGGCGCGCGCTCAGACAGCTGGAAATCGGCCCCCAAAGGGACTAAAATTGAGTTTCTCAAAGATGTTTTCATGATTGACCAACC
>JBKJQK010000134.1:0-3264 GCA_046594095.1 Anaerolineae bacterium
GATCGAGGACGGTCGATTCAACACCGATCAAGGTGGGCCCGCCATCGAGGATAAGGTCGATTCGGCCGTCGAGGTCATCCAGAACATGCCGGGCCGTGGTTGGGCTGACATGACCGAACAGGTTGGCGCTGGGGGCGGCGATGGGAACCCCGGCCTGGGCGAGCAGCGCAAGCGCGATGGGGTGGTTCGGCATGCGCACCCCGACGGTGTCGCCCCCCGACGTGACGCTGGCGGGAATCCGCGCGCCGCGGGGCAGGACCAGAGTGAGCGGACCCGGCCAAAACCGGCGAATGAGCGAAGCGGCCTGCGGGCCGAGGCGCGAATCCAGCGCGCCGACCAGACCGTCATCCCGCAACGCCCGCAATGCTGCGTCCGGTCCCGACGACGCCAACTCAGGCGCGCGGACGTGCACGATCAACGGATCATTCAGGGCGCGGCGTTTTGCTTCGAATATTCTGGCGACGGCGTCGCCGTCGAGGGCGTTCGCGCCAAGCCCGTACACGGTTTCGGTGGGGAACGCGACCAACCCGCCTTCTCGCAGGATGGCGGCTGCGAGATCGAGCGCGCCAGGCGCGTCAGTACGGGCTAAGAGTATGCGGGTTGGCATGCGCCAGGCGATTGTATAAGGGCGCGCGCCGTTTACAATTCACGCGATGATTGAGGTCGTCGGCATCCGCGGGGAGCATGTCGCCGGGCTATGGCTGGCGATCGACGAAGTGGCGCGCGAGCGGCGATTTCTCGGGGGTGTCCAGGGTTTCCCGATTGTGGCCACCCGGTTGTTTGTGCGCGGAATGCTCGAACGCGGGATGCCCCAGTTTGTCGGGCTCGATGGAGAGACGGTAGTGGGCTGGTGCGATATCGATGGCAAATCGGCTGAGGGGTTCGCCCATGCCGGGCGACTGGGCATGGGCGTGCGCGCGGCGTGGCGTGGCCACGGGCTGGGGCGCCGGCTGGCCCAGGCGGCCCTGGATGCGGCGTGGGAGAAAGGCTTTGAGCGGATTGGGCTTGAGGTGTATGCCTCCAATGGGCCGGCTATTCACCTGTACGAGGCCCTGGGGTTTGTCCGGGAGGGACGATTGCGCAACGCGCGCAAGCTCGACGGCGCGTATGACGACATCATCGAGATGGGCCTCTTGCGGAGCAGCGCGCGGCTGTGGCGCCCGGTGGCGTATGACCCCGCGTGGCCGGCCGAGGCCGATGCGTTGACTGCGCGATTGCGCGCCGCCCTGGGAAAACTGGCGATTCGGATTGATCACATCGGGTCGACGGCCGTGCCGGGTCTGGCCGCGAAGGACATCCTCGATATTCAGATCAGCCTGGCGAATCTCGAGCCGGAGACCGTGGCGGCGGCAGTAACCGCGCTCTCGGCGTCTGGATTTGTCCACCGTCCGAACAATACCTGCGACCATCGCCCGCCTGGCGCGGTCGGCCCGGATAGTGACTGGGAGAAGCGGTTCTTCCGCTCACCGCCGGGCGAACGGAACGCGCACATCCATGCGCGAGCGGCTGGCCGGCCCAACCAGCGATATGCGCTGCTCTTCCGGGACTATCTGCGCGCGGCTCCCGAAGCGGCGGAGGCCTATGCCCGGATCAAGCGTGAGCTGGGCAAATACCACGCCCACGATGGCGAGGCCTACACCGAAATCAAGGATCCGGCCGTCGACTTGATCGCGCTGTTGGCGGAGCGCTGGGCGGCCGGAACGGGCGGGCGGGGATTTTCGGCTTGACCGATCAATGGGCCTTGCGACGAACGAGAGCGGCGAAGTTGCGGTCGTGGTCGACGGCCCGGCTCGAGGCATTTGCGGATCTGTCAAGCGCGCTGGTGAAATAATATGCCGATGCGATTACCGCGACGCGTGCTTCTTCCGGGTGTGGCGATTGCGCTGAGCGCGTGCGCGGTTATGACGCCCACGGCCGCGCCAACGCCGACGTTAACGCTCACGTTTAGGCCTACGTTAACGTCTATGCCTGCGTTAACGGGAACTGGAACGGGAACGACCACGCCGGCACCCCCACCCACGCCGGTTGCGTGGCGGGTTGAGACGGTCGCCAAGGGCGTCAATCGTCCGTGGAGCCTCAACTTTGCGCCGGACGGGCGGCTTCTCTTCACCAGCCGCGACACCGGCGTGATCAGCGCGCTGGATGTGAAATCGGGCGTGGTGACGGCGTTTAGTGGCCTGCCGCGCGTGCGGCTGGGGGGCGAGGCGGGTCTGTTGGGAATGGCCCTCGACCCGGACTTCGCTCGCAACGGCTGGCTGTATGTGTGCTACAGCTACGGAGACGTTTTGAATGCGCGCAATCGAATCAGTCGCTTCACGCTGCGGGGAACGGTTCTGAGCGAGGAGAAGGCCCTCATCGACGCCCTGCCGGGCTCGACGTACCACAACGGATGCCGGGTCATCATTGGCCCCGATGGATTTCTATACGCGACGATGGGCGAGGCGGAGAACCGGGATGGCGCACAGGCGCCAGCATTCCTCGGCGGAAAAACGTTCAGAATCAACCGCGATGGATCGAATCCGGCCGACAACCCGTTCGGCGCTAGCCCGGTCTGGACGCTGGGGCATCGAAACCCGCAGGGTCTGGCCTTTGACCCGGTTACCGGCGCGTTGTGGAGCAGCGAGCATGGGCCGGAGAAACGCGACGAGCTGAACATCATCCGCAAGGGGATGAACTATGGCTGGCCCAAGTGCGAGGGGACGACGGCGGCCTGCCCGGGAATCGCCAACTACGCCCCGGCAATCCGGCAATACGAAGACAGCTCAACGATCGCCATCAGCGATATTGTTTTCTACACGGGCGACGCGTTTCCGGCCTGGCGCAACCAGTTGTTCTTCGTCTCGCTCAAGACCGGCCGGTTGTATCGCGCGCTCGTCCGTAACGATGCCGTTATTGCGGACGAAATTATGATCGACAACATCTACGGCCGGTTGAGGGATATTACCGTTGGGCCGGATGGGTTCTTGTACTTCAGCACCGACGCTGAGGACGGGCAGATTCTGCGGCTGCGGCCGGCCGATCGCTGATCGACGACGGCGGATAACCGATGACCGCGCTTTGGAACATGGATCAACACGGATGCGCGCGGAGGGGATTCCCGCCCCGTCAACCGACCAGTGCGGCGACGTCCACGGCCGGTTTGGGAGCGATATAGCCGGTGTCCATCTGAGCGAGCTGAAGCTTGCCGCTGACGTCGTCGTTGACGGCCTGCCAGTAGGTGTAGCTTTCGATCACCCAGATTCCGCTTTCGCGGGTGCCGTTGCC
>JBKJQK010000025.1:0-11057 GCA_046594095.1 Anaerolineae bacterium
GGCCGAATGGCCGCCCATGCCATCCGCCACGAGATAAAGATGGCCGCGGGTGGCCCGCATTGCGGGCGGAACCAAATCCGGCGGCAGCGCGTAGCGATCTTCGTTGTTCGTCCTGGCCTTGCCCGTGTCCGAGATCGCGAGCGCGGCCGGCGCGTGTGTATTTTCGGAGATTACTTCAGTTGAGCTCATCGTCAATTCCTTTTTTGGAGTCAATCCTCGCTTCCCAGGCGCCTAGAACGGCCGAACCTCGGCCATGGCGTCCGCAAACTCGATCTTGTCTCCCACCTTGATCTTAACCGGGGCCGTGACCTTCTCGCCATTCAACTTTGTTCCAGAGGCGGACTGGAAGTCCTCCAGGAACAACTGGTCGCCTTCCGCGTAGACCCGGGCATGCCGGCGCGAGACAAACGGGCTTTCCAACTGGACCCGCGCAACGCTGCCATCCACCTTGCGGCCAATGACGATTTCCGAGTCGCCCGGAACGCCCAACGGGAAGGTATTCCCCGTCAGGTTGCCGGACGTCATCGCAAGCTTTGCCAGGGCCGGCCTGAAAACCTGGGTCGCGCCGCCCGCGCCGCCGACACTCCCAAAGACCATTGTTGGCTGGGGGGCAGCTGGCGCCGGCGCGAAAACACTGGTGGCGCCTTCGCCGGGAACGCCCCCAGGCGGGGGCATGCCCCCCATCTGCATGCCCCCCATCTGCATGCCCCCCATTTGCATGCCACCCATCGGCATGCCACCCATCGGAGGCATGCCCTGGTTCATGTTCATGTCCGCCATCGGCACATTGCTGACAGAAGTCGCGCCTTCCCCGGCATACCCGCCCATGGCCGCGGCCTCCTTGCGCCGCCGGCCGCGCTGCGCCAGAAGCGCAATGATTGAGAACAGCAGAATGGGCAAGCCAATCGCAACCACCGCCACTGGGATCGCGACACCGGGATTCCGCTGGGCCTGGCACAGCAAATCGCAGGCTTTGGTCGGGGCCGGGGTCGGCGTCGCCGGCGCGGCGAGGACGCCAAAGTCGAAGTCGCGGGACGTCGTGTTTTGAGCGTCAGCGACGGCCCGAACGGTGACTTTGTGGGGCCGGGTTGGATCGAGTTGGTCGGTCCTCAGGACGAAGGTGAACGGCGTTTGCTCGGACGATTTGACTTCGCCGCCATCGACCGAATACTCCACCCGAGCCAGTTTGCGCGCCTTGAGGGTTGGTTCCAGGGTGACTTCGGCGTTGTACGGCAGATTCTTGGGGTCAATCTCCACACCGCCGGCCTTGAAGGCCACCGCCGAAAGCTCCGGCTTGATGGGCAGCAGCGCCGTATATTCACCCCGATCGGTCGCCCGGCCGGATGGCAGGCTGAGCTGGGCGGTGAAACCGTGGCGTTGATTGTCGGAAGCGCTTGCGGCGGTGAACGTCAGGCGGTACTGAGTCCGGAACTGGGTCTGCGTTTCCTGAAATTTTCCGAGCAGGCCGCTTGGGTCCGATACGGTCTGAAACACGCCATCCGTCAGCGTGGCAAGCCGGCGCAGGTAGCCGTCCTCGATGGTCGTGCCTACCCCAATCGCAATGATGGGGATGCGGTCTTTGTTGGCCCGGGTGATGGGATCATCGGCCGTGCAAACACTGCTCTTGGCATCCCGCCCATCCGTGAATAGGACGATCGCCCGCGAGCCGGGCGAGCCCTCTCGGGCAGTCAGGACGATCGCCTTGCACAGCGCATCATAGAGTGGGGTCCCGGCCACGTCCGTTAAACGGGTGACGATATTGATAATGTCGTTTCGGTTGGTGCCGGCGTTGACGAAGTTGGATTCCTTTGACGGGTCGATCTTGGCGACGTCGACATCAACTTTGCCCGTGATCGCCACCATCCCAACCCGGTCGTTGCTGCCAATTGCCCCCAAAACGCTCTTGGACGCGTCTTTGAGCGCCTGCAAGTTCGCATTTCCGCTGAACATGCCAAAGTCGGCCACAATCATAAAGCTGGTCCGGGCGGCCGGGTTGACCAACTTTTCCACTTTGAGATCCGTGACGGTTGTACTGCCGTCAACCACCTGAAAAACCGCGGGGCCCAGCGTCGTCAGGGGCAAACCCGCTGAATTCACGGCGGTGACAAGGCAGTTAACCTCCGGGTACTTTTCCGAGTCGCAAGTGCCGACCGTCAGGGAGGGGCCACCCAGTTGCGCGCGCGCCGGAGCGGGCAACATGAGCGCCAGTATCGCCGCGGCGCCCGCGCCGCGCCCGAGAGCCATTCCAAGTTTTCGCATGTTCATGGTCATCAAACTATCCTGAAGGTTGTGTTTCCGAAGCGAACCGCCTCGCCGAATTTCAGCGCTCTGGGATCTGAGATTCGCGCGTTGTCGACGAAGATCCCGTTCGCGCTCGGCGCGGCGGGGTTTTCTCGGACATACCACTTGCCCTCATGGACAAGAAGCTCGCCATGCGCGCTGCGCGAGATGGATGTATCCGCCGGATTCAAAAGGGCGCGATTGCCGCTCGTCGGCGACTGCGCAATCAGGATGACGGCGCCATCGGGCTCACGCCGCAACCGAAGCGGCGCCTGACCTTTCATGGTCTCGTCAAGCGCTGGCGGCGGGGCAGCAGCGATTGGCCGCCGACTCCCTGTGTCGGGCACCCCGGCATGGAAAGGCGCGTCATACGTAAAGGCGCGAGCCATCTCCTCTGCGGACCGAAATCGATCGGCCGGATTCTTTTCCAAGGCTTTCATGACCCCCCATTCCAGCCGCTCCGGAATGTTGGAATTGATCTGGCGCAAAGGAATGGGCCGGGCGCGAAGATGCTGAGCAAGCACGTCTGGATCCGAACCCGTGAAGGGCGGCCGGCCCGCCAGAAGTTCATAAGCGATGATGCCAAGCGAATACAGATCGCTCTCCGGCACAACACGCGCGCCATTGGCCGCCTCGACCGACAGATACTTGACCTTGCCCACCACCATGCCCACCGACGT
Source organism: Anaerolineae bacterium (assembly GCA_046594095.1). GTDB lineage: Bacteria > Chloroflexota > Anaerolineae > J036 > Brachytrichaceae > Brachythrix. Next base: position 2,961 of record JBKJQK010000025.1, read on the forward strand.
GGCCGATGGCATATTGGCGAAGTGGGCGACGCCAAAGTCAATCACCTTGACGTTCCCGCTCTCGTCAAACATGATGTTGCTGGGGGTGACGTCGCGATGAATGATGTCGCGCTTATGAAGGTATCCAAGCGCATCGCACGATTCGCCGACAATGCGGATCACATCCGCAAGGTTCAGCGATCCGGCCCGAATCCGGTCCAGGAGTGTGCCCCCGGAAAGAAACTCCTCGACCATATAGGGCGGGTCCGCCGCAGCGCTGCCGCCAAAAATCTGCACGCAGTGCGGGTGTCGGATCGACGCGCCGACTTCGAGTTGCTGCTCGAACTTGCGCCGGAAGAATTTTCCCTCAGCGTCATACGGCGTCGTGCTGAGGAACTTCACCACGACCTGACGACCATCCGCCTTCGCAATGGCCCGATGCACAACCACCTGTCCGCCGGTCTTGATCTGCTCCTTGATTTCGAACCCTTCGAGACCTCCGGATGGAGCCTTGCGGGCCTGGATCGGCGCTGGCTTGGGCGGTTGGGCGGCGACGGGACGCGCCTCGGGCGCCACAGACCCGACCAGAACCGCGAAGGTGACGTTCCCAATCGTGAACTGAGTGCCCGACGTGATTCGCTCCTGATAGGCGCGCATGCCATTGACATAGCTCCCGTGCGCGCTTCCCAGGTCCTCCAGCGTGAAGATTCCGTTCAAAAAAGACACCTGGGCGTGCTTGCGCGAGATCAGCGGCTCATCGATGACAATCCCGCAATCCGAGTCGCGGCCAATAACGATCGGCTGCGGGCCGACATTCGCCGACTTGCCCCGGGAAGAGCCGGACAGGACCGTCACGCGCGGAAGGTTTGACCCGGCTTTGCCCCGCCGCAATACGAGGAATATAGCCAGACCGATCCCGGCGACCGCGAGGATCGCCAGAATAATCAGCACGGGTGACACGCTGTTATTGCCCAAGTGTAGCTCCCGACCCTTCATCCCAAGGCCGAACCGAATCCGTTCAAGCATATCATGGCTGCCCGCAACCGGACCCCGGTTTTTTGTCCCACTGACGGACTCTGGCGCGGTCCAAATCCGCTGCCGCCAGCCAGCCTAACCGCCGAAGAAGGGCGCTTCGGTTTGCCTTCGTTTTTCTGTGAAACGTGCCGGACACGGATCGGAGCGGTGATTGAACGTCATCGTTCGCAACAGTCGCGAAATCCGCCAGGCATCGGATGGAATTTGGCAGACCTAATTCGTCTTGCTCGCCCCACCCTACTGAGCCAGATCATAGACTCGGAAGCCGGTGTACTTCGTGATCGCGCCCGCCTTGTGATCCTCGTCAAACATTCCCGTGACAATCGCCACATCTCCGCCGTCGGTGCGTCCAGACAGATCCCAAATGGCGCCGCTCCAGAGACCATTGACCCAGAAGCTGCCTCGATCGCCAAAGGCATAGAGCGTCAGCTTGTTCACCATCCCCCGGCCTGTGCCAAGATTGGTGAGCGTGCCCGATGCGGTCACCGGCGAATTGGCGTCGTCGTCCAGCACCAGACGGAGCTCCCAAGCGCCCGTCGACTTGATGATGAACCGGTAGTGGGATTTGACATCATCATCGATCCTGAAGAAAATGCCGTAATCCCACGGGCCTTCCGTGGCGCCATACGGGTTGCCAAAATCCACTTCCGCGACAAAGTCCTCCACCCATAGATCGGGCCGCAACCAGGTCACTTTTTTGGCCCCAGGCTGGTGGGCAAGGCCACCCGTCACGGGTTCAAGGACGAGCTTGTCAGTGGTTTTGAGCGCCTCCAGAGCTTTGCCTATCGCGACCGCATCCCGGCTGGCCAGGTTGATCGGGGGTGCCGCGGGCACGGCCACCACGGTCGGGCGGAGGGTCGCCACCGCGGTTGGGGCTCGGGTGCCGGAAGGTGTGGCGGTCCGAGGGGGAATCGCCGTCCGGGTCAGGGCCACGGTGGCGGATGGGCCAGGCGCAACTGTCGCCGTACCCGGTGTCACGCGGACGACAGGCGTGTCGGTGGCCCGCGCGACCACCGCGGTCGGTCGGACCGGTGTCGACGTCGCGGATGCGGCCTGCAGGCCAGCGTTGATGGCCGGAAGCAGAAAAACGCACGCGCATATGATGGCGATCAGGGCGATCGCGCCCCCCCCAATGGCCACAATCAGGCCCGCCTTGGACTTGGGCGGTGGCACTGGATATGGGCCGGCAACGGGTCCCGTCTGGAAGCCCGCGCCAGGCGTCTGATGCGCGGGGACAGGTCCTGCCTGGAAGCCCGCGCCAGGCGTCTGATATCCAGGGACGGGGACCTGGCCCGGCTGTGAGCCGTAGCCGGGCGCGTTGCCAGGCTGAGAGCCATGGGCCTGGGGCGACGCCTGACCCATGCCGGCCCAACCCGCATTCGCCGGCCGGACCGATTCCGGCGGCACGATCGCCTGGGGGCCGGTATGGAGATTGGCATCCGAAGGCGCACCCGAAGCGGGTATTCCGCCGAACCCGGGTCGCAGGACCTGGGTCTCGGGCGCGACCATGCGGCCGTCGGCGATGGCCTGCAGGTCGGCGGCGAGAAACGCAGCGGTCGGATAGCGCTGATCGGCCGACTTTGCCAGGACCCGCTGAATGACGGATTGGAGCGGCGCCGCAAAGGAGGACGGCGTGTTTGGAATCGCCGGAACCGGGTCGAACAGATGGGCCTTCATGAAGCCCGTCATGCTGTCAGCCACGTACGGCAGCCGGCCGGCCAGGGATTCGAAAAGGATGATCCCAAGCGCGTATAGGTCGCTTCGCCCGTCGATGGTCTTGCCCTCCCATTGCTCCGGGCTCATATAGGCGGGTGTGCCGATCACGCCCTGGGTCAGCCCCATGGTGGCCGCATTCTCGGAAAGCTTGGCGATCCCAAAGTCGGCAATATAGGCTTCGCCCGCGTTGTCGAACAGGATGTTGGCCGGCTTTAGGTCACGATGGACCACGCCCTGGGCGTGGGCATAGTCAATCGCCGCCCCAATCCGATTGAAAATCTCAGCGACTTTGCGAATCGGAAGCGGGCCATTCTTCAGCCGGTCCGCCAGAGAACCACCCGGCATGAAGCGCATCACGATGAAGGGCTGCCCATCTTGTTCGCCGTAATCATGAACCGGCACGATGCCGCTATGCTCGAGCATCGCCACCGTCCGGGCTTCCCGATCAAACCGCGCCCGGAAAGCCGGATCAAACAGCATCTCGCGCGGCAGGACCTTGACCGCAACCGGGCGACCGAAGCGCGGATCGTTCGCCTCAAAAACCGAGGCCATTCCGCCCCGGCCGAGCTCGCGGGTAATCTCGTAGCGTCCGAAAGTTTGCATGAATCGTGTTTCCTTATACCTGAGAAAGGTTATTGTAGCGGGAATCAGGCCATCCGCTACAATCATTGCTTCGCGGTTGGCGCTTCGCTCGCGCAAGAGGGGGATCTATGGCTGAGAAACTGGGGAACTACATATTGGTCGCGCCCATTGCCCGGGGTGGAATGGCGATGGTCTATCGGGCCGTCCACGAGCCGAGCGGGCGCGAGGTTGCGCTCAAGGTGCTCACACCCGCGCTGGCGGCCGATGGCGAATATATCAGCCGGTTCTTGCGGGAGGCCCGAACGTTGATGGATCTCAAACATCCCAACATCGTTCAGGTCTTCGAAGCCAACACCGCCCTCGGCCAGTATTTCATTTCGATGGAACTCCTGGGCGAGACGCTGTCCGATTCGCTCGTCCGCCAACGCGCGGCGAAGACCCTGGTGCCTCAGGCAAAGGCCCTCGTGATCGCCCGTCAGATCGCGTCTGCCCTCCAGTTTGCCCACGACAAAGGCCTGGTCCATCGGGATGTCAAGCCCAGCAATGTCCTGATCGCCCACGATGCCGGCGGACGCACGCGTTACGTGCTGTCCGACTTCGGCGTGGTGAAGCAAAGTGACGCCACCCGCCTGACCCACACCGAGATGACGATCGGCACCCCGGCCTACATGTCGCCCGAACAACTCCTGACGCCCGGAAAGATCGATCAGCGCAGCGATCTGTACTCCTTGGGCATGCTCCTGTTTGAGATGCTCAGTGGCGCCCCGGTGTATGAAGGTATGACACCCGTCGCGCTGATGTACAACATCGCCCACGAGCCGCTTCCGCCCATCTCAAAATACCGGGCGGACCTGACCAAGGCGACCCGCGACATCCTGGAAAAGCTGCTGGCCAAGAAACCCGAGTTGCGATTCCAGACCGGCAACGAGGTAATCGCCGCCATCGATCGGGCCCTCGATCAGAAAGTTGAACGCTCCAAAGTCCTGCCGCTATTGCTCGTCGCCGGGGCGACCCTGGTCTGCCTTTCGGGTTTGGTGGCGGCGGTGATGAGCGCCCAGGGCGGCGTCGATGGGAGCGCGGCCAATGGCGCGATCACGACGGCGACCCCCACCCCCACGGCCACGCCAACCCGCCAGGGCGGATCCGCGGCAACGGCTACCGCAAGACCCGGGAACGCGCCCGCGGGAACCGCCAGCGCGACGCCCGAACTGGTCGCTACGTCGACGCTTGCGCCCGCCTTGGCGACCCCAACGTTCGCGCCGATCCGGGTTACGCCGCTGGACAGCCAGGCCACCCCGACACCGGGTAGCCTGGCAAACACACCTACTCCGGCCAGCACGGCCGCGGGTCCAGGACCGACCGCCGCCGCGCCACCCACCTCCCCGCCCGGGCCAACCGCGCCCGCCGCGACGTTTGCGGCTCCTACCGCAATCGCGGTGACGCTCCCGCCGCCGCCGCCACCGGCCACTTCGACCCCGTCCATTATCTTTTCATCAACACCGATTCTGGCTTCGACGCGGATCATCGCGCCCGCCCCGACATCGCCCCCCGTCATCGCCACGAGCATCTTCCCGACGAAGTAGCAACTCCGGCCGAGGCCGCTGGCCGGAGTCGCCGGTGAATAATGGGGGCATGCAACAATCCCCGTCCTTTGATCTGACCGGCAAAGTCGCCCTGATCACAGGCGGCTCGCGCGGAATCGGCGAGGCGATCGCGCGGGCCTATGCCCGCGCGGGCGCGGCCGTCGCCGTCGCCAGCCGCAAATTCGAAAACGTCCAGCCAGTCGCGGAGGCCATCAACGCCAGCGGCGGGAGGGCCATCGCAATTGCCTGTCATACGGGTGACCGCGCCCAGATTCTGGCGGCCATCGCGCGCGTTGTGGATGAGCTCGGCGGGTTGGACATCGCGGTCAACAACGCCGCGACCAACCCCCACTTCGGTCCGCTGTTGAGCGCCACCGAGGAGATGTGGGACAAGACGCTGCAGGTCAATGTGAAAGGCTATTTCAATGTCGCCCAGGCGGTCGCGCCGATCATGCGGGCCCGCGGGGGCGGCAAGATCATCAACCTGGCCTCGATCGCCGGCCTCACCCCCGCCCGGGCGATGGGCGTCTACAGCGTGAGCAAAGCGGCTGTCATCATGCTGACCCGGGCCCTGGCGGCGGAGCTTGGACCCCAGGGGATTCAGGTCAACGCGATTGCGCCCGGCGTCATTCACACGCGATTCAGCACGGCCCTGTGGTCAAATGACGCGCTGGCTTCCGCCGTGACCGCCAAAGCTGGCCGGATCGGCCAGCCGCGGGACCTCGAAGGCGTGGCTCTCCTGCTGGCTTCGCAGGCATCCGACTACATCAATGGCGCCGTCCTGGTCGTCGACGGCGGTCTCGACAATGCAGGCACGTTATAGGAGCGTTATGCCCATCACCAATTCCGCGTTGCTGGTCGACATCCGGGCGTTTGTCCAGCACAAATTGCTGCCCCTCGAGCCGGTCTTTTTGCGGCACGGGTTCGGGGCTGTGCTGCCGGGCCTGAGGGCGGCCCGAGAAGTCGTCAAAGCCAGCGGCTGGTGGGCCCCGTACTTGCCGCGCGATGCCGGCGGCATGGGATTGAGCCTCATGGACTACGCCGAGGTGAGCGAGCAGCTTGGCCGGACGCCCCTGGGACACTACGCCTTCAACTGCCAGGCGCCCGATGTCGGAAACCTCGAGTTGCTCCTCGCCCACGGCTCGTCCGAACAGCGCCTCAGCTTTTTTGATCCCCTGGCCCGGGGCGACATTCGCAGCTGTTTCGCGATGACGGAACCGGCCCGGGCCGGCTCCAATCCCACCTGGCTCGACGCGACCGCCCGGCGTGACGGAGACAGCTACTTTATTAACGGACGGAAGTGGTTCACCAGCAGCGCCGATGGCGCGGCCTTCGCCATCGTCATGGCGGTGACCGATCCAACTGCGGCGGCCCATCAGCGGGCCAGCATGTTGCTCGTTCCGAGCGACACTCCGGGCTTCTCGATCGTCCGCAACATCAAGGTCATGGGCGAAACCGGCGAGGACTGGGCCAGCCACGCCGAGACGCTGTTCGAGAACTGCCGGGTGCCCGTCTCGGCCCGAATCGGCGACGAAGGCGCGGGATTTTCTCTGGCCCAGGAACGCCTCGGCCCGGGGCGCATCCACCACTGCATGCGCTGGATCGGGATTTGTTCGCGGGCGCTCGAACTGATGGGGCGCCGCGCGCTCTCCCGCGAACTCGCGCCGGGCCAGGCGCTGGCCAATCAGCAAGCCGTCCAGCATTGGATCGCGGATTCGTACGCCGAAATCGGGGCCGCCCGGCTGCTGGTTCTCGACGCGGCCCAGGCGGTCCAAACGCGTGGCCAGCGCGCGGCCCGGGTCAAGATCTCGGCGATCAAGTACTTTACCGCCGGCGTTCTGCAGCGCGTGCTGGATCGGGCCATCCAGACGCATGGGGCGATGGGCCTGACTGATGAGACGCCCCTCGCCTACTGGTTCGCCCATGAGCGCGGCGCGCGGATCTACGACGGCGCCGATGAGTCGCACAAGAACGTTGTGGCCCGCGACGTGTTGCGCTCCCTGCAATGAGCGACGCCGGTTTTCCTCTCGATGCGCCTGGCCCGATCCGCGACGGCGAGGCGCTGGACGTTCACGGCCTCGAGCGTTTTCTGCGAGCCGCCCTGCCCGGTCTGCCGGCCGGCGATGCGCTCACGGTCCAGCAGTTTCCAAGCGGCTTCTCGAACCTGACCTATGCGCTTCGACTGGGCGAGGTTGAGTGGGTTCTGCGCCGGCCGCCCGCAGGGGCCGACGCGCGGGGCGGGCATGACATGCCCCGCGAATACCGGATCCTGCGCGCGCTCGACGGAACCGGCATCCAGGCGCCGCGGCCGGTGCTGGTGTGCGAGGACAACGCCATTCTGGGCGCTCCGTTCTATCTGATGGAGCGCGTTCGCGGCGTTATCCTGCGCAACCGGCTGCCGCCCGGGATTATTTTGTCGGCCCCGACATTGAAACGCCTGAGCCAGGCGCTGGTCGACACCCTGGCTGAGCTTCACAGGGTCGACATCCACGCGGCCGGAATCGAGGACCTGGGCCGGCCCGACGGGTATGTGGCGCGCCAGGTGAGTGGCTGGGCCAAACGTTTTACCTCAGCTCAAACTGATCCGGTCCCGGACTTGAACGCCCTGGGCGCCTGGCTCGCCGGCCATCTGCCGCCCGACTCGGGCGCGGCCCTGATCCACAACGATTTCAAGTACGACAATGTCGTTGTCGCGCCGGCTGAGCTGGATCGAATCGTCGCCGTGCTGGACTGGGAAATGGCGACGATTGGGGATCCGCTGATGGACCTGGGCACGACCCTGGGCTACTGGTCCGAAGCGGGTGACCCGGAGTTGGTCCGGCAGTTCAATCTGACGTATCTGCCGGGCAACCTCACCCGGCGCGAGGTTGTCGGCCGATATGAGGAATGCACAGGGCGCGCGATCGGACAGCCGCTGTTCTACTATGCGTTTGGGCTGTACAAGATCGGCGTGATCGTCCAGCAGATCTTCGCCAGGTATCGGCGCGGATTGACCCGGGACGCGCGCTTCGCGGGTCTGCTCGAGCTTGAGCGCGCCATGGCCCGCATGGCGGTTGAGGCGATTGAGCGGGAATCGATCTAGGCGCCGGTTCGGCCGGGCTACAATTCCAGACCGTTATGAACCTTTCACTTGCCCGCGGGCTGGGCGGACTTGCGCTTCTCGCGACGCTGGCGGGCTGCTCTTTGCCCACCTCCCCCCAAC
>JBKJQK010000314.1:0-3253 GCA_046594095.1 Anaerolineae bacterium
GTGTGGGTGAGCGCCGACACGCTCGTGTGGGCGGTCACCGGCTCGCCCAGGTACACCTACCGGCTGCATTGGGATCCAGAGGCCAAACTCGCGCTCACCCCGAAGGGCGTCCAGGGCGGCGAAAGCGTCGCGCTCGAGTACACCAGCGCCGGCGTGGGTGCGGCCGCCGCGAAGTTCCCCCACCTTTCGGGCCTGTCCGGCTTCAAACTCCCCGACGAGATGCGGGCGAAGCTGCCCCAGATCCTCAGGTCGCAAATCGCCGTCAGCGTGAGCGACGCCGCCGGCAAGCTCATCGACATCACCTCGCCCCAGTTGCCGGGCGTCCTGGATGAGCTGTACGCCGCCCAGGCCGCTAAAGTAGTCCTTGGGCCCAGCATCGATGCGGCCGGCGCCACCGTGCGGGTATGGGCGCCCACGGCGCGAAACGTCCAGCTCCGCCTGTTCGATCAGGCCCAGGGCGGCGGGTCGACGACGGTCGACATGAAGCTCGATCCGACCAGCGGGGTGTGGTCGGCCAGTGGCGACAAGACCTGGATCGGCAAATACTACCTCTTCGACGTCGAGGTCTACGCCGCTCGCAAAGGCAAAATCCTCACGAACACCGTCACCGACCCGTATTCGATCGGGCTCTCGATGAACAGTAAGCGCAGCCAAATCCTCGATCTGCGCGCTGATGCCGCCAAACCCGCCGGCTGGGAGACGCTCAAGAAGCCCGCCCTGGCCAGCCTGAACGACAGCGTCATCTACGAGTTGCACATTCGCGACTTCAGCAGCTTCGACGCGTCCGTTCCGGCCGCCCAGCGCGGCGCCTACCTCGCCTTCACCAATCCGGCCTCAAACGGGATGAAACACCTGCGGGCGCTGGCCGAGGCCGGACTCACCCACGTCCACCTGCTGCCAGCCTTCGACATCGCGTCGGTCAACGAGGATCCTGCCCAACGCAGCGAGCCCGACCGCGCCGCGCTGACCGCGCTTCCGCCCGACAGCGACAGGCAGCAGGCCGAGGTGGCAAAAACAGTGGACAAGGACGCGTTCAACTGGGGCTACGATCCGTATCACTTCAACGTCCCGGAAGGCAGCTACGCCACCGCAGCTTCGATTGACGGCGCCGCCCGCATCCAGGAGTTCCGGGCGATGGTCCAGGGGATTAACCAGTCGGGCCTGCGGGCTGTCATGGACGTGGTCTACAACCACACCAGCCAGAGCGGAATGGATGAGAAGAGCGTCTTCGACAAGATCGTGCCGGGCTACTACTACCGGCTGAACGGCGAAGGCAACGTCGAGCGCAGCACCTGCTGCGAGAACACGGCCAGCGAAAACGCGATGATGGAGAAGTTCATCGTCGACAGCATAACGTTCTGGGCTCGCGAGCACAAGATCGATGGGTTTCGGTTCGATCTGATGGGCCATCACATGCTGGCCAACATGCAAAAGGTCCGGGTCGCCCTCAACGCGCTCACGCTCGAGAGGGATGGCGTGGACGGGCGCAAGATCCTGCTGTATGGCGAAGGCTGGAACTTCGGCGAGGTCGCCGACAACAAGCGCGGCAAGAACGCCACCCAGGTCAACCTGGCCGGCACCGGCATTGGCAGCTTCAATGACCGGCTGCGCGATGCGGTCCGGGGCGGCAACCCCTTCGACGATCGCCGTCTGCAGGGATTCGCGACCGGTCTGTTCACCGCGCCCAGCACTTATCAGAGCGGCTTGTTGCCCGCCGCCGGCCAGCGCGACAAGCTGCTCGAACAGACGGACTGGATCAAACTTGGCCTGGCCGGAAACCTTTCGGCATTCAAGATCACCCGCGCCGACGGCGCGGCGAGAACCGGCGAGCAGACGCTCTACAACGGCGCACAGGCCGGCTACACCGCCCTGCCCCTGGAGAATGTCGTCTACGTCTCCGCCCACGACAACGAGACGCTTTTCGACAAGGTCCAGTTCGCCGCGCCCGAGAACGCCGGTCTGGCGGATCGGATTCGGATGAACAACCTCGCGTCGGACATCGTCCTGCTCGCCCAGGGCGTGCCGTTCTTCCATGCCGGCGACGACATCCTGCGCAGCAAGAGCATGGATCGCGACAGCTACAACAGCGGCGATTGGTTCAACGCCATCGACTGGACCTACAAGGACAATGGCTGGGGCCACGGGCTGCCGATGGCCGGAGCCAACAAGGATCGCTGGGATGTGGTCAAGCCGCTTCTGGCCACCCCGGCCCTCAAGCCTGGCCCGGCCCAGATCACGGCTGCTCGCGATCACTTCCTGGACATGCTCCGGGTGCGCAAGAGTTCGCCGCTGTTCCGGCTCGGGACCGCCTCGGATGCGCTGGCGCGGGTGAGCTTCCTCAACGAGGGATCCAAACAGACCCCGGGTCTCATCGTCATGAACCTGGCCGATGACGGCAACCTCGATCCGAACTACGCCCGGGTGCTGGTCTTCTTCAACGCAAATCCGGCCGCGGTGACGTGGACCGAACCAAGCCTGCCCGCTGGCTGGAAGCTGCACCCAGTCCTGGCCTCGGGCGCCGATCCGATCGTCAAACAGGCGACGGCCGCAGGCCCTCGTTTCAGCATTCCCAGCCGGACAACGGCGGTGTTTGTGCTGGCCAGAGGCGCCTCCGTCGCTCCGGCGGGTGGCGCGGACCCCAGCGCGCCCGCCGCGCAGCCGTTGCTCCCGCCGACCGGCGGCGTTCTCCAGCCGAATCCGCCGGACCAACCCCCTGATTTTGGAAGCCTGCTGGGCATGGTTGTGACCGGCGCGCTGGGCGTCGCCGCGCTCGTTATATTGCGCCGAAAGCAGGACCGAGGCAGCGGCGACGACAAGAATCGCAGCCGACCATAACGCGCCAGTTGTTCAGGTTTTACATGGATTTTGCGAGTTTCTCAGCGGGAGAAGAGGCGACCGCCAATACGATGAATCGTGTATGGAACGGGTCCAAGACCCCGTAACTCTCAGGAGAAGAGCACATGAACAACAAGATGAAGATCGCCATCGGCGCGGTAGTCGCGACCCTTATGTTGGGGGGCGTGGGTGTGGCCTATGCCCAGACCGGCGGACCGGGAAAAGATCCAGTGACGCCTCAGGCTGAGCCGCAGGATCAAGCCGCGCAGGCATTCTTTCGCCGCGGCGGGATGGTGAGCGGCGCGGTCAAACAGATCGACGGCACCACGCTGGTGCTGAGCGTGTCCGGTATGATGCCGCCCCAGGGCCACGGACCCCGGTTTGACCAGGCTCCCCCCGGCCAGCCAAATGGGCGTTT
>JBKJQK010000065.1:0-14667 GCA_046594095.1 Anaerolineae bacterium
TCAGTGTCATACTTATGTCGGTCATCGGTTGTCTCCTTATGAATGGTTTGGTACCCAATCACATGGATCCACCGATGACCTCTTTTGTCAAGTTACACCACGAACTGAGACGTTATCGTCCAAACGCCACAACGGGGAAATCGAGCAAGCAAACATGGCGGCCTCGCATGGCACACCCGCTCCATCAACATGATCCTGGGACGGAAACTTTACGTTGGCCTGATGGACTACCCGGGGATTGACCGGCCCATTCCCATGCCGGAACTGCGGATCATCAGCGACGAGACCTTTGAGGCTTCCATTCGGCAACGTCAGCGCAACCGTGACCAAAGTGTCCGCAACCGCAAATACAACTATCTACTCGTTCAACATCTGCGCTGTCCGTGTGGCCGGGCGATGATCGGACTGCAGAAGCAGAACGGACGTTACAACTACTACATGTGCGCCGGTCGATCCCTGCCGAGCCACTTGCAAACCTGCAAGGAACCAAACGTCAAGGGCGAATCAGTCGAGCCGCAGGTGTGGGGCTGGGTCGCCGGTCTGCTGACGGAACCGGAAGCGCTGACGAGCGCCCTACGAAACGTGGCTGAACGATCCACTGAGGCACTCACCCCTCTGCATGACCGGGTCAAGGGAATCGACGCCGAAATCGACCGCCTTGAGCGCCGCATCGGGGACTGGGTAGCTCAATATGCCGATGCAAGCGAGTTCGAGCTCGGAGCGCTCAAATCGCAAGTCCGTCGGGCAAGCGACCAGATGACCGCGCACCGTGACGAACGAAACCGCGCCAAAGCGGAAATCGCCCGGTCAGCAATCTCCCCCGCTCAGTTCTCAGATGTTGCAGCCGTTGCGGACCAACTCAGGGAATACATCCCACACGCCGACTATGAGGCGAAGCGTTATGTTCTGGATCGCCTCGATGTTCAGGCACGCCTCAAGCGAAACGAAGCCGGGGAACTGATCTGCGAGGCGTCAGCAGACGCTCTAGGGTCCGATTTGCCGATTGAAACCACTGTCCTTCGAATCGCTCCTCCGGCCAGACCCGGGCGATGTTGTGATAACCCGCCTGCTCCCAGAAGCCCGGGCGGTCGGTCTGGGTGAATTCCAGCCCGCGCACCCACTTGCCGCCCTTCCAGAAATAGCGGGTGTCCGGATCCTGGGCGCTGTCCTTCAGCGCACCCACCACCACCCGCAAGGGATACCCGTGATCGGGATCCAGCGGCTCGCCGTTATAGCGGACCGCCAGCAGCGTCGTCGGCTTCATGAAATGGGCCAGGTCCAGGTTCGTCGTGAAGCCGTTCTCGCAGCGCTCGACCACATAGCGGGCTGCCGGCTTGAGCTTGATGATCCCCTGCTGAATCAGGTCGGGCAGCCACACGCCCTCCCACTCCGTATCGAATTTGCTCCAGCGCGTCACGCAATGGATGTCCATCGTGATCTTGCGCATCGGGAGCTTGAGGAACTCCTCCCAGGTGAACGTCAGCGGTTCCTCCACCTCGCCGGTGATCCGGAAATCCCATTTGGCCATGTCGTAGCGCGGGACAGAGCCGTAGTGCAGCACCGGAAACTTGTCGGTCAGCGACTGGCCAGGCGGCACCCGGCCCATGCTGCGCACGGCGTTCTCTTTGTCTTTGCGGGCAAATGGATTGATCATGGCTGAGAATTGTAGCCTCCAACCTTGTCGTTCGCTGAGCGCTTAATTACGGATCACGGATCACGGAAAACACGGAATCGGCTGATTCCACGGAACGGCTAACCCGTGCCTGCTCGAGCCCATCCGCGAAATCTGCCGGGTCCGTGTCTTCCGTGATCAGCGTCCGTGTCATCCGTGATCCGCTTTCGGCCCTGGGGTTGGCCGCCCAACCGGCGCTGCTGCGGCGACAGGAACGGGCGCCTCCGGCCCCGGCGTGGGCTGCCCAATCGTGCCGCTCGGCAGCGGCTCGGACACAACCGCCGGCGGTCCCCTTCGTTTCCGCCCCAGCACCTCTTCCAATTTCGGGTCGCGCTCCGGCAGACCCTGGGCCACTCGCCGGCGAGGGAGCCAGAAATCGAACAGCAGCGCATACGCCGCCCCGGCCATCGGCACGCCAAAAATCAGGCCCCAGAATCCGATTAACTGCACCCCGAGCGCCACCGCCACCAGCGCCACCAACCCCGGCACCCCCACCGTGTCCTGCATCAATCGCGGTGAGATCCAATAGGCCACGACCTGGTTGAACACCAGCGTCGTAACGCCCACCCAGATGGCGACCTCAGGCTTCACAAACAACGCCACCATCACCGCGATTACCACCCCGATCGGCGCGCCGACCAGCGGGATGATCGACAACACCCCGAAGATAAAGCCGACCGCAACCCCAAAGGGCAGCCCCAGCAGCGCGAAAATCAGGACCGTCGACACGCCCTCAATCAGCATCACGACGACCGTGCTGCGCAGGTATCCTCCAAACGAATCGCCCACCGCCTTGAACGCGGCTTCGAACGTCTTGTGGCCCCGGGCCGGTAACAGCGCGAAAAACTGACGCTCGATGAGCTTGCCCTCATTGGTAATGTACAGGCTCAGAATCAGGATCAGCACGACCTGGCCGATGAAATTAGCGGTCCCGGTCGCGATGCTAACCGCCTGCTGGGCAAGCAGGCCGGCGAGCTGCCCCAGGCGCGCCGTAAATTCCTGGCCCGAGACGAACTGGGAAACCAGGTTCGGATCAAGCCCCACTTGCCGCCCAATGGGCGCCCAGATCGCGGAAATCTGGGCGGGCAGCGCCGCTGCGATCTGGGGCGCCTGATTGATCAGCGCGGTGGCCTGTGGAAGGATCGCGGCAATTCCAATCGTCGACCCGCCGATAATGATCGCGACGGTAAGCAGGTACACAACGGCCACAGCCAATCCAAACGGCAGCCTGAAGCCAGACAATCGCTTGACGACCGCATCGCCATATCGGCCGCGCGCCCAAATCAGGGCCGCCGACGGCACGATGCCGGTCCGCAGCCGGAAGATCATCGGGCGCAGGATCAGCGAAAGCAGCCACGCGCCGGCGAGCGTCGAGAGCAACTGCCCCAGCGTCTGGCCGAACTGCCAGACGTTGATGATGATGAAGATGATCAGGGCGACGGCGCCCAGCGACAGGGTCAGGCGAAGAAGTCGCGTTGGTGCCATATTCGCCTATTTTAACTGTTGGCTATTCCGCCTTAAGCTTAACCACCGTCACCCCGTCGCCGCCCTCGCCGTCCAGCCCAGTCTCCATGCTCTTGATGAGCGGATTGCCCTTGAGGCCCGCTCGGATTGCCTTGCGCAACATACCCGTACCCTTTCCGTGAATGAGCCGCACAAACGGCAAACCCGCCCGCGACGCCTTGTCAAGGTAGTCCTCGACTTTCGGCATCGCCTCTTCGCCATTCAGGCCGCGCAAGTCAAGCTCGATGCTCACGTGGGCGGCTCGCGGCGCGGGCCGGACCGACTCCGCCTCCGGCTCGGGAGCCTTCTCGGCCGTCCGCAGCCGCTCGATATCGGCCAGCTTCACCCGCGTCCGCAGCGCGCCAATCTGCACTTCGAGGTCATCGGCATAGATCGCCCCGATGACGCCATTGGCGTTCAGTGTCTTCACCCGGACCGGATCTCCTGGCCGGAGCGGACGGCGCTGCTGCAACTGCCCGCCCACCGGCGTGGCCGGCTGGGGGGCCGCGCGCCGCGCAGCCGCCGCCTGGGCGGCCGCAACCTGAGCGGCCTCAGCCTCCTGCTCCAGCCGTTTGATCTCGTCCAGCGAGCCGCCCGCCGCGACGATGCGCCCGCGCAAACGCCGAATCTCACTCCGCAGCGCGTCCGTCTCGCGCACGCCCTCGTCGCGGGCTGCGTCGAGCACCTGGCGCCGCTCGTCGTCGATCGCCGACAGGCGGGCCCGGATGCGATCGGCATTGGCCTCCGCGTCGCGCTGGGCGCGCCGGGCCACTTCGCGCGCCTCGACCGCCAGGCGCTGCTCGCTGACGATCTCGGCCAGCAACGTCTCGGCCCGCGCGTCGCTGCCGTCGATGTAGCCGGCCGCCCGGTCCAGGATCGACTTGTCGATTCCCAGTCGCTGGGCGATCGCAAATGCGTTTGAGCGCCCGGGCAGCCCGACGCTCAGCTTGTACAACGGTCGGAGCGTCTCGGTGTCAAAGGCGACGCTGGCGTTCACCGCGCCTTCGGTCAGATACGCCCAGGCCTTCAATTCCGGATAATGGGTGGCCACCACGCATAGCGCGCCGGTCGCCAGGAGGTGCTCGAGGATCGAACGGGCCAGGGCCGCGCCTTCGATCGGGTCCGTCCCCGCGCCCAGCTCATCCAGCAACACCAGCGCCCGCGGGTCGACCTTGCCCAGAAACGAGTTTAGATTTGTCAGGTGCGAGCTGAATGTCGACAGGCTCTGCTCGATCGACTGTTCATCGCCGATATCGGCATACACCGCGTCAAAGACCGGCAGGGCGGCCGACTCGGCCGGCACGTGCAGGCCGCACTGGCTCATCATTCCCAGCAGCCCGATGGTCTTGAGCGCGACCGTTTTGCCGCCCGTATTCGGGCCGGTGATCACGAGAATCCGGGTGTGCTCAAAGGCCACGTCGATCGGCACCACTGTTTCGGGATTGAGCAGGGGATGGCGGGCCTGGATGAGGGCGAGCGGCCCATCGGCGGCCGCAGCGACCGCGCCGGTGGACTCGGCGTATTTGGCCTTGGCGAGTGCCAGATCGAACTCGGCCAGGGCCTCGACCACCCGGACGATGGCCGGGCCTTCCTCGGCCACCCGGGCCGAGACCGCCATCAGCACCCGGCGCACCTCGCGCTGCTCGGCCATCTGCAGCTCGCGCCATTCGTTGTTCAAGTCCAGGGTCGCCAGCGGCTCCACGAACAACGTCAATCCACTTGCGCTTTGGTCATGGATGACGCCCGGGATACGCCCCTTGAAATCGGCCTTGATCGGGATCACATACCGCCCGCCGCGCTGGGTGACGATCGCATCCTGCAGATATTGGGCCGTCCCGCCGTCGCCAACCATCTGTTGCAGCTTGCGCATCAACCGGTCGTGGACGACCCGCACCTCGCGCCGAACCCGGGACAGCTCGGGCGAGGCGTCGTCGCGGACCTCGCCGTTGTCGTCAACGACCCTGCGAATCTCGGCCACGAGTTCGCCGCACGGCTCGATCATGTTGGTGATGGCGGTTAGCTGGGGATACAGGGCCTGGTAGCGCAGCAGCGCGCGCTGGACGATCCGGCCGGCCTCGAGGGTGTCCCGGACGTACAGCAACTCCATTTGCTCGAGCACCCCGCCCCGCGCGGCCAGCTCGACTTGCGGGCGCACATCCCGCGCTCCGCCCACGCCCAGACCGTCGTTGGCCTCCAGCGCCTGGCGGGCCTGGGTCGTCTCGGCAATCCGGCGCTTGACCTCGCCCGCGTCGCTCGAAGGGGTCAGGGCTCGGGCCAGCGCTTCGCTGGCCGAGAAACTGCATTGGGCGGCCAGCCGTTCCAGGATCTTCGGCAATTCCAGCTTTTCGAGGTGTTTGGGGTTCACTACGTGGATTGTAGCTTCTGCGCTTCTTTCAGGAGAAAGGGAGAAGGGGAGAAAAGGATTCTCTGCCAGAGGCGCTTCTATAGCGATTCCTCCCTTTCTCCTCTTCTTCTGCAAAACCACTCGGGCCTAAAATTGCGGAGTGCCAAAAGCGAGCAAGACCGCCGATGCGTTTGCCCGGGCGGTCGAAGTGGCCCTCGAGCGCAGCGCGGACGCCACGTGGTTGGGCGAGCGCTCGCCCCTCGCCGCGCCCTATTTTCTCGGCGCCGCGCTCGATGAAGCGGACGCGCTCTCCTTTTCCGGATGCGGCCTGGCCCTCCGCCGGGTGCTGCAAACCGCCGCCCAGACCCTCGACCCCAAGGCGCGCGAGATTCTCGACGCATCTTTTTTTAAGCGCAAGCTGACCCTCAACAACGCCGGGATCGCCCTCAGCCTGAATAAGTCCGAGGCCACGTATTACCGGAATCGGGTGGCCGCCATCGACGCCCTGGCCAGGGCGGTGATGGCCCGCATCGCGCCCCCGCTGCGAGCCGAGGCGCCCGTAGCCGCTGAAATGATCGGCCGCGAGGGCATTTTGGCCGAGGTTCTTGATGCGCTCAACGGCGGCGGATCGGTCAGCCTGACCGGCGCCGGCGGCCTGGGCAAGACGACCCTCGCGGTCGCCGTCGCCGGGCGCTGGCCGGGTGGCCCGCCCAACGTCTTCTGGCACACCATCCGGCCCGGCCTCAACGACCAGGCGGCCAGCCTCATCTTCGCCCTGGGCTACTTTCTGCGCGGACTCGGCGCGCCCAACACCTGGCGCCAGGTCGTCGCCGATGGCGGCTCGACCCCCGCCGCGCGCGCCCTCGGCCGATCCGCCACGATATGGGTCTGCTCGCGGCCCGCCCGCCGCTGCTCGTCATCGACGAGGCCGATCTGCTCGGCGATGAGACCGTCCCGCACGCCCAGACCCTGCGCTTGCTCGAAGACCTGCGCGGAGTGGCGCAAATGGCGGCAGTCGGCCAGCGGATGGTCGTGGAGACCTCAAAACACGTCACCTGACCGGGCTGGGTGATGCCAATCTCGACGCGCTGCTCGGCGCTTTCGGTGCCCGGCCGGCCAGTGACGATGAGCGCCGGCGCGTGCGTGAGGTCACCCGCGGCAGCCCGGCCCTGCTCCGCCTGTATGCCGCCTTGCGCCGCGGCGGCGAGGCGCCCGCAGCGCTCCTGCGCCAGCTCGCCGACGCGCCCTCGATCGAGCTGCTGCTCGGGCGGATCTGGCAGCGCCTCGACGCCGTCGATCGCCAGTTTCTATATGAGTTTTCTACGTTTTGCGGGGCCGCGCCGCGGGATGCCTGGACGCAACCCGATGATCGGATCGCCCGCCTGGCCGGCCTCGAGCTCGTCCGCGAGGATGGCCGGGGCGGCCTGAGCGCGCCCCAATACGCCCTGCCCTTCCTGCGCCAGCGCGCGCCCGCGGAGCTACGCGTCGCCTTGCACTTGTTCGCGGCAAACGCGCGCGAGACCCGCGCCGAAATCACCGAGGCGGCCTACCACCTGCTTCAGGCCGGCCAGCCCTCGGCGGCGGTCTGGCTGTGGGTCAATCACATGGCCCAGGAGCAGGCGGTTCTGGCTCAGATCGGCGCGCTTGAGTTTCAGGGCGAAGTGGATGAGGACGCCCAGCGGTTTGCGGCTACGCGTGAACGTTATGCGGCTGCCCTCGCGCTGGCCGAGACGGTCCCGTTCGCGGCCCGGGCGCGCTGGCACGCCCGGGGCAGCCTGGGCCGGGTGTGCTGGAAGCTGGGCGAGTTGGATGCCTCGGCCGCCCACCTTGGCGAGGCCATCCGGATGGCTCGCGCCGCCGGCGACGTCGTGTCTCCGCTGTATCACCTGATCAACCTGACCGCCTGCCACATTCAGGCCGGCCGGCATGAAGATGCCCTGGCCGCCGCAAGCGAAGGCATGGGCCTGGCTGAATCGCTCCGCCACGCGTATCTGATCGCCGGCCTGTCTTCCAACGCCGGCGAGGCCTGCGTCCGCCTAGGCCGGCTGGATGAGGCCGAGCGTTATGCCATGATCGCCCTGCGCCAGGAAGAGAGCGCCATGCAGCCCTATGCCGCGACCGTGCTGGGGACGGTCCAACGCGCCCGCGGCCAGCCCGTCCAGGCGGCCGACTCGTTCCGGATGGCCATCGCCGCCGCCCAAGACAGCCAGGATGCCTTCGCCGAAGCAGCGGCCCGCAAGGAGCTCGAGAGCGTGACGCGCGATTCGTAGTCCGTTTCTCAGGAGAAAGGGAGAAGGGGAGTCTATTCGTTTTCTCTCCTTCTCCCCTTCTTCTGAAAACAGGGCTGCTAATGATCAAGCATCAACCATTCAGCATTATGATCGTCCAATGCCATCCCCCACCCCTGAAGAGATTCGCGATTTCGTGATTGCCGGGCATGGAAACCTGGACACGGTCAAGGCCATGCTCGACGCCCAACCCGAGTTGCTCAACAGCGCTCACCCGTGGAGCGACACCGACCGCGAGACCGCCATCCAGGCCGCCTCGCACGTTGGCAATGTCGCCCTCGCTCAGTTCCTGCTCGCTCAGGGCGCGCCGCTCGCGATCTACACCGCGGCCATGCTGGGCCGGCATGACGAGGTCACCCGCCTGCTGGCCGCTGACCCGGGCCTGGCCAAAGCGCACGGCGCGCATGGCATCCCGCTTCTGCCCCATGCCGCCATGAGCGGCAACGTCGCGCTCGTCAGCGCCCTGCACGCGGCGGGCGCTACCGATGGCGCATCTTCTGCCCTAATCTTTGCCGTGGCCCGCGGGCATGTCGCGCTGGTGACCTGGTTGCTCGCCAACGCCGCGCCCGATCTCGCGTGGAAGAACTTCCAGGGCAAGACCGCCCTCGACATCGCCCGCGAACGCGGATTCGGGGAAATCGAAGCAGTGTTGGATCAGACCTGCCGACCTGACCAAACTTTACTAACCTGACCGAACACCGGGAGACCCCATGCCCGCCCTGACCGCTGCCGAGACCGCCGCCCTGCTCCCGTATCCGGCTTTGGCCGATGCTCTGCGCGACGTGCTGCGGCTGCGCCGCGAGGGCATCGCCCGCGCGCCCGAGCGGCTCATCGTTCCCCTCTCCGCCGACGGAATCCTGCTGGTGATGCCGGCCACCGATGGCGAGATCGCCATCACCAAGATCGCCACCGCCCACACCGGCAACGCCGCCCGCGGTCTGCCCAGCATCCAGGCCGAGGTGTATGTCATGGAGGCCGCGACCGGCCGGCGCCTGTTCAGCCTCGATGGCGCGACCGTCACCGCCCGCCGGACCGCCGCGCTATCTCTCCTGGCAGCCCGGCATCTGGCCCCAAACCCAGATGGCACGCTTTTGATCATTGGCGCGGGAACCCAGGGCCGGGCGCACCTCGACGCATTTGCGGATGGCTTGAGCGTCCGGCGGGTGTGGGTCGCTTCGCGCACGCGCGCGTCGGCTGAAGCGCTCGTCGCGTATGCCCGCGGGCGCGGCCTTGACGCGCAAGTGGCCGAAGACCCGACGGCCGCGTGTCGCCAGGTTGCCCTGATCGCAACCGGAACCACGAGCGCGACACCCGTGCTCCCGGCTTCCGTGCGCCCCGATGCCTTCATCGCGGCCGTGGGCGCGTTCAAGGCCAGCATGGCCGAAGTGCCCCCCGCGGTCGTCCGGGCGGCGCGCCTGTTCGTCGACACGCTCGAGGGCGCGCGGGCCGAGGCCGGCGATCTCATCCAGGCCGGCATCGACTGGTCCGGCGTTACCGCGCTCGAGGATGCCCTGAACTGGCCCCGCCCAACGCACGGTCCCGTTCTTTTCAAGTCGGTCGGCCACGCCCTGTGGGATCTGGCCGCGGCCCGGTTGGCATTGCGCCTGACGGGTTGAGCGTCAAACCGCCCCGCCCTGGCAAAGCCATCTGGATATGCGGGCTGTCGTTGCGCGTCGCGCACGCGTTCCAAAAAGTTGTCACGCTGAGTTGCGTACCGCCGCGGCAGAAAGCGCAGGCATGACAATGGGCGCATCAACTCACTCGGAAGCATCCCGAGCGGAGCGCTATGCGTGCCCGAGGTAGTTCCGCCGCAAATAGGCCAGCTTGAAGCCGGTCCGCAGCATATTGCGGTAGGACGGATTCGGTTCCGCTGGGGTGTCCTCGCCGGTCTCCGTGATCACCCATACGCAGCCGAGCCGATGCGCGTCCCGAATTCGGCGGGCCATGATCGCGCCCTGTCCGCCGCGATTGCGAAACCGAGGCAGCGTGGCGGCGATCCCAAGCCAGCCGACATCTCCATTGATAAACAGTCCGCCCGTCGCGGCAGGGGTCGCCCCGTCGAAGGCCATATACAAATGCCAGTTTGGCCGGCCCGCAATCGACGAGAGCCAGGGCTCAAGCTCGGCCGGCAGGCCGAAAACGCCGATCGCGAGGCGCGCAAACGCAGAGGCGTGGTCCGGGCCGATCTCCTCGATTCGCAGGTCTGTTTCGACCTGAACGTCAGCCGAGGCCGGCCGGTACACCTTAGCCCAGTTGTCTGCCAGTTTGACGCCGCGTGTTTCCAGCCATCCTCTGATCTCATTCGCCTGCGGAACGGGCGCGATTTGGACGGCAAACTCAGCCACCCCGGCCGCACGATACAGCTCGACGAGGGCGTCAACGGCCCTCGGCGTTGCGGGCTCGGTCACGCCGAGACCCATCACCCGGTTGAAGAGCACCGCTGGCGTCTTCGGGCAGATGAGGGCTGTGGCGCTTCCAATTTGGTCCACGCGCATTCCCAGTTCGGGCGGGGCCGCCCGCATCATGTCGGCATAAGCGGCGGCTTCCGTTGGCTCATTCAGACCGGCGAGGGAGTGTGTCATCGCTTTTCTTCTTCCTCCTCTCAGTCAAGCGTCATCCGGTCGCCCTTGCCCGGCATCATCACGTTTCTGGCGCCCAGCACGGTCAGCCCCTCGGTCAGGGCCTTCATCGGCCCTTCCTCGCCATGGACCAGAAACGTCCCCCGCAGACCCTTGATCCGCGGTTTGACCCAGGCCAGCAAGTCGTCGCGCCCGGCGTGGCCGCTAAAGGCCTCGATCTTGCGCGTCTCAGCCCGGACCTTGAATTCGTCGCCCAGAATCCGGACATACGGCAGGCCATCCAGGATCTTGCGACCGAGCGTGTTGGGCGCCTGGAAGCTCACAAACAGAATCAGGCTGCGGGGATCCTCGATGTTGTGCCGCAGATGGTGCAGGATGCGCCCGTTTTCGCACATCCCCGAGGCGCTGATGACGATAAAGGGTCCGGGCAGATCGTTGAGCTTCTTGGAATCCCCCGCCTCGCGCACGTAGGTCAGCCGCTGAAAACCAAAGGCGTCGCCGTCCGGATCGCGCTTTATCGCCGCGTTTGTCTCGGCGTCGTAGCACTCGGGGTGCTCGCGGAACGCCTTCGTGACATCCACCGCCAGCGGGCTGTCCACGAATACGGGCAGCGACGGGACCTTGCCGGTGGCGATGAGCTCGTTGAGGCAATACACGATTTCCTGGGCTCGGCCAACCGCAAAGGCGGGGATGATGAGCTTGCCCCCGCGCCCGACAACATCGTTAACCGCCAGGGCGAGTTCTGGCAACGCATCCGTGATGGGCGGGTGGTTGCGGTCGCCGTAGGTGCTTTCGAGGATCAGGTAGTCGCACTCCGGCATCGGGGTTGGGTCGCGCAGAATCGGCAGGCCTGCCCGGCCCAGATCCCCGCTGAAGCACAGCCGGACCTCGCGGCCGCCCTCGCGCAAGGTGAGCAATTCCCAGGCGCTCCCCAGCATGTGCCCGGCATCCCGGTATTCGACCGTGACGCTGGCGCTCGGCGAGAACGGCCTCGCGTAGCCCTGAGTGACGAAGCGCTTCAGCGCGGTCACAGCATCAGCCTCGGTATAGATCGCCTCGCGGCGCGGCTCGCCGGGCCGCAGCCGCTTGTTGACGAAATAGACATCGTCTTCCTGAATCCGGCCGGAATCGCGCAGCATGCTCCGGGCCAAATCGACCGTCGCTTCCGTCGCGTAGATCTTGCCCCGGAAACCGCTCTTCACCAGGTTGGGAATATTGCCACTATGGTCGATATGGGCATGCGACAAGACCATGGCGTCAACCTGGCTGGGGTCGAAGGGGAGCTTCTGGTTGATCGCGAAGGCGTCTTCGCGCCGGCCCTGATAGCTGCCGCAATCGAGAAGCACGCGTTCGCCCGAGACGTTGAGGAGATGCTGGGAGCCGGTGACGGTGCGGGCGGCGCCCCAAAAAGTGATATCCATCACGTATAATTGTAGGCCGATATTGGCCCAAGTGGCGGAACTGGCAGACGCGCACGACTCAAAATCGTGTTCCTCACGGAGTGTGGGTTCGATTCCCACCTTGGGCACTTTTCCTCTCTCGCGCGCCGCATCGCCCACAAGTCGCAATCGCGGGATATCATCCCCGACATGATCCCCTCGCCCGCCCCAGCATCTTTGCGCCGGAAGGGTTTCCTCGGGTTGCCCTCGCTGAGCGGCAAGGCGCTTCCCCTGATTGCCTGGATGGTGATGGCCCTCGCGGCGCTGCCGCAGTTGATGTACCCGCTGTGGTTCGACCAGGGCGCCTTTGCGGCTTGCGGCGCCGCCCTGCGCGGCGGCGGGGTGTTCTTGCGCGATTGCTGGGAGGCCCGCGGACCGCTCACACCCCTGCTCTACACGGTGCCGATGCTCGTGAGCGTTGCGCCCGTTGCGCTGCGCGTGTTTGACATTGTCTGGCAGGCCGGGACCGCCCTGGCCCTGGGGGGTCTGGCCCGCGACATGTTTGGCAAGACCGCCGGGAACGTCGCGGCCCTGCTGTATTTCCTGATGTACGCCACCCTCAACTACTGGGCAACCGCCCAGGCCGAGGGCTTCGCCAACCTGTTCTTCATCCTGGCGATCTGGATGACCTGGCGGGCCACCGGCGGGACCGGGCGCGGCGAGCCGGGCGGCGTCGCGACAGCCATTCGTTTGCCTGACTATCTGCTGGCCGGGCTGGCGGCCGGGCTGCTGTTCTGGTCGAAATACCCATTTGCATTGATCGCGGTCGCCCTGGCGTTTTGGATCTGGGCTCGGGCCGGCCTGGGGGCGGTCCCCCGCTTCCTGGCCGGCGTCGCGGCCGGGCTTGGGATCGGGCTGGCCTATTTCGCCATGAATGGCGCGCTGGCTGAATTGGGCCAGCACCTCGACTACGCCGTCGCCACCTTTCACAACGTTCCGCTCGCCCACCGCCTGGAGTGGTTGACCGGCGTATTCTGGGTCGAGGTAAAGGCCTTTGTGGCGATGGGCAACACCCCCACCGCCGGGTTCAAGGCCACCGTGATTCCGATGGACGATGTGCTCGGGCGCGGTTACCCCTTCATCATGCTCCTGGCACTGGCGGGGGCGGTTTCGGCGCTTCTCTCCAGGGACGCGCGCAGGGCCGGCGGGCTGGCCCTCCTCTACTGGGTTGTGACCGTTGTGCTCCAGATGTGGCAGGGCCACTCGTATCGCTACCACTTTGTGATCACCCTCCCGGCTTTCGCTCTCCTGGCCGCCGCCGCGACCCGCGGCCGGGACGCCGGGCTGCTCTCGCTCCGGCGCTGGGTCGCTCTGGCGCCGATGCTGGCCGTCCTGGCCGCCGTGATCGGGATGGGCGCGGCCATCTTCCCGTGGACGCGTGACGCGCTGGCCAACCTCCTCGTTGAACGCAAGCCGCTCCAGCAGGTCTATCTCGAGTCGCGCCTCGCCGACTACTCGCTGCTGGCCGACTTCATCCGCCCGCGAACCGCGCCTACGGACGGCATCATCGTCTTTGGCGACGTGCCGGCGGTCTACGCCCTTGCCGGGCGGCCCATGGGCGCCCGCTTCCCGTATCTGCGCTGGGCAATGGAAGGCGCCAGCCCGGCCGGCGTGGCCGCCTACAGCCAGCAGTTCCTGGCCGACATGCGAATCCGCAGACCAAAATTCTTCATCCTGCCCAAAGTCGGGATCCCATCGGACGACTTCGACTTCGTCCAAATCTGGAAGGACATGGTCCCGGTTCACGCCGAGGTCGAAGCCAACTACGGCTTTGTCGGCGAAGTGGGGACGTTTATCGTGTTTGAGCGCAAATGAAACCCATTTTCTCCCACATTGACGCGCACCGCGACGCCTTCATCGCCCGGCTGATCGACTACGTGCGCCGGCCGAGCATCAGCGCGCTTGGCACGGGCATCGCCGAGGTGGCCGCTTTCCTGGTGGAGACGCTCAGCGGGCTTGGCCTGGAGACGCGCGCGATCCCAACCGCCGGCTGGCCGGTCGTGGTCGGCCGCTATTCCGGCGCTCCCGGCGTGCCCACCGTCATGCTCTACGGCCACTACGACGTCCAGCCCCCGGACCCGATCGAGGCTTGGGTTTCGCCGCCGTTTGAGCCGACCATCCGCAACGGACGCCTGTATGCCCGCGGGGTCGGGGACAACAAAGGCCAGCACTTCGCCCAAATTCTGGCCCTCGAGTCGCTGATGTCCGTAAACGGGCGCCTGCCGTGCAACGTCATCGTGGTTCTGGAGGGGGAGGAGGAGATCGGCAGCCCAAGGATGGCCGACTTCGTCCGCGAACACCGGGAGATGCTGAAGGCCGATCTGGTCATCACCAGCGACGGGCCGGTGCACGAGAGCGGGCGCTCATGCATCATGTTTGGCGTGCGCGGCGTCCTGAGCTTCGAGCTGCGCGCGCGGGGCGCCCGGCGCGATCTGCACTCGGGCAACTTTGGCGGAATCGCGCCCAATCCGATCTGGACGCTCGTTCATCTCCTCGCGACGATGAAGGACGCCCACGGAAACGTGCTGATCGAGGGCTTCTACGATCGGGTATTGCCGCCGACTCCACTCGAGCGCCAGGCCCTCGACGCGCTCCCGCTCGATGTGGCCGGCGCGCTGGAGTCGCTTGGCCTTAACCGCCTCGATGCGCCTGCCGAACGCGGCTACTACGAGCGGTTGTCGTGCTGGCCGACCTTCACGATCAACGGCCTGCATGGCGGCTACGGCGGGCCCGGATCCAAGACCGTGCTGCCCTCCGAGGCATTCACCAAATGCGATATTCGGCTGGTCGAGGCCATGACCGCCGGAGACATCTTCGAGCGGGTCAAAGCTCACGTCGCCCG
>JBKJQK010000561.1:0-2710 GCA_046594095.1 Anaerolineae bacterium
AATTGGCCGCCCATCGGGCTAAAGGCAAACTCACGGCTCGCGAGCGAATCGAGCTCTTGCTGGACAAGGGCTCGTTTCGTGAAGTCGACGCCTTTGTCACCAATCGCGCGGCCGGATTCGGGCTCGAGAAGCAACGCTTAATGACCGATGGCGTCATTACGGGATGGGGGACGATTCGTGGCCGGCTCGTATATGTATTCGCGCAGGACTTCACCGTTCTCGGCGGCAGCGTGGGCGAGGCGCATGCCGGCAAGATTACGAAGATTCAAGAGATGGCGCTGAAGAATGGGGCCCCCATCATCGGCATCAACGACAGTGGCGGCGCGCGCATCCAGGAAGGCATGTTCTCCCTGGTCGGTTACAGTGAGATCTTTCTGCGCAACACGATGGCCAGCGGGGTCATCCCGCAACTGTCGGCGATCATGGGCCCGTGCGCGGGCGGCGCGGTGTACTCGCCCGCGCTGACTGACTACATCTTCATGGTCAAGAACACCAGCCATATGTTCCTGACCGGTCCTGATGTGGTCAAGACCGTCACCCACGAAGACGTCACCTTCGAGCAGTTGGGCGGCGCAATGACGCACAACACCATCAGCGGCGTGGCTCATTTTGCTGCCGAGAGCGAAGGCGATTGCCTGTTCATGATGCAGGAGTTGCTGAGCTTTCTGCCCAGCAACAACATGGAGGAGCCGCCCTTTGTGCTGTCCAAGGATGACCCCCTGCGAACGGACGAGGCCCTGGACTCGATCATCCCGGACAATCCAAACAAACCCTATGACATCAAAGCCGTGATCGGCGCGGTTGTCGACGAGGGGCGCTTCTTTGAGATCCAGGAGATGTTTGCCGCCAACATTGTGGTTGGCTTTGGGCGCATGGGAGGCCATTCGGTAGGGATCGTCGCCAATCAGCCGCAGGTGCTGGCCGGCGTGCTCGATATAAACGCGAGCGAGAAAGCCGCCCGATTCGTGCGCTTTTGCGACAGCTTCAACATCCCGATCGTTACCTTTGAAGATGTGCCTGGTTTCCTGCCCGGACTGGGCCAGGAGCATGGCGGCGCCATCCGCAGCGGGGCCAAACTGCTTTACGCGTATTGCGAGGCCACCGTCCCAAAGATATGCGTGATCACCCGCAAGGCCTACGGCGGAGCGTACTGCGTGATGAGCCCGCGCGCCACCCGGGGTGACCTTGTGCTGGCCTGGCCAACGACCGAACTTGCGGTCATGGGCCCGGACGGAGCGGTCAACATCCTGTTCCGCCGCGAACTTGGCGGCGCGGAAGATCCCGCGACCCGCAAGACCGAGCTTGTGGACCAATACCGGTCGGAGTTTGCCAATCCTTATGTCGCCGCGGCCAAGGGCCACATCGACGACATTATCGAGCCGCGCGACACGCGTCCCCGGCTCATCAACGCGCTGGAGATGCTGCGCAACAAGCGTGACAGCAATCCGCCGCGCAAGCACGGGAATATTCCCCTCTAGCGATGCAAGGCGTGTCTGATCAACTGGCCACGACCCTGCGCGACGCGCTCTTTGAACGCTTCAGCGACGAAGAACTGGGCGTGCTGTGCGCGGGTCTGGGTCTTGATTTTGCCCGCCTGCCGGGCGAGGGCAAGTTTGGCAAGACCCGCGAGCTCGTGCGAGCCGCTCTGGCGCGCGACCGCCTGCGCCTGTTGGCTGCCCGCGCGCGCGACCTGCATCCCGAACTGACTGACATCCTGGCGGTAGCCGTCCCGGCGGCAAAGGCCGATCCGGTCACGCCGGCAGCGGACGGCACAGCGAAGCGTCCGGCGGAGACACCCGGCCGACTCTGGCCGCTTGCGGCGGGTTTGACCCGCCGGCTCATCGTTCTCATCGCCATCGTCGCGCTCGCGCTGCTGTGCCTGTGGGTGGCGCTGTCCAGCGGGCTGGGCGCGCTGCTGAGTGGGCGCGGCGTTACAGTTACGCCGAAGCCAACCGTGGCGCAGGCGTTCGGCGCGGCGAGTCCGGTCCCGGGTTCAACAGCCACCTTCCCGGTTGTCACGCTAGCCCCCGCGGTGACAGCGCGTCCCGGTGTTACGGCGTCGCCCGCCCCGGCGGCCACATTGAACCTATCCGCGGCCCCGACCGCCGCCCTTGCCGCTACCACTGCGCCGCCCGGCGTTACTGCGCCGCCCGGCGTTACTGCGCCGCCTGCCACCCCGGCGGGTCCCGATCCGGTCCGGACGGTGCGCGAGATGAACGCGCAACTGATCGACTTCTATACCGCGCGGGTGGATGGCGCGGCCTTGAGCCAGTTCTGGCGCGAAGGGCCGCGCCAGAGCGTTCTGACCTTCGCTGAGAGCCCGCTCCTGCGTCTGCTGGGTCTGACGCCTCAGGCCAGGGCGGATTCGCTTGATGTGCAGATGAAATACGCGCGGGAACCAGCCCTGGCTCAGAAGACCGAAACCGGGGCGCAGGTCAACGCCCGGGAATACTGGCGGTATGCCAACACGAAGACCGGCCGGGTGATCTGCGAGACGCGCGACTATACCTATCGATTGGCGTTTGAGAACGGGCGCTACGTGGTGGATTCGTTTCAGGGCGAGTTAATCGATTCCAAGTGCGCGGATTGAGCGACTGCCGGCTCACACGAGGCTGCGCGTGGACTCGAACACCTGGATGACCCAGAAAAACCGGCTGCGCTGGATGGGTATCCTCGTGCTGGCGCTGTCCGCGACCTTGCTTCTGATCGG
>JBKJQK010000256.1:0-3020 GCA_046594095.1 Anaerolineae bacterium
CTGCGAACCCAGCGCGGCTTTGACTTGCTTGAGTTCGGCCAAGGTGAGCGGACACACATCCGGGCAGAACGTGTAGCCAAAGAAGATGATCGTCGCCCGGCCCCGAATGTTACTGAGCTTGAACGGCTGGCCGTTCATGTCCACAAGGGAATAATCCGGTATCTGGCGCGGGTTTGCCACAGTCATCCCGCCCGCCTGGGCAATCGGCGTGTATTGTGGCGGATCAACGATGTATTTTGCGACCAGAACGCCCGAAAGCGCGGCGAGCAAAATCAGCGCGACAAAGGAGAGTTTTCTCAGCATGTTAATGGTGTGGAGCATACACCTCGCCAGACTACAATGGGCGGCGGGCGCAGTCCTATGAACAAAACGACCAAAGCAGTTTCAATTGGGGGTGGATGCGGGTCGGTTCAGGTATTGCTTGGCCTTAGCAATCATCTGGACTCGCTTACCGGCATCGTGGCCGTTACAGACACGGGCCGAAGCACGGGCAAGGTCCGAGCGCTGGCCAACATCCCCGCGCCAGGCGACATCCGAAATGCGATTGCCACGCTTGCCACGAATGAAGCCTTCATGGCCCAGCTCATGCAGCACCGGCTCAAGGTGCCGAACAGCGAGGCCCTCGATGGCGTGGCGTTTGGCAATCTGATGCTGGCGGCCATCACCCAAATGACCGGACATTTCGGCCAGGCGGTGGAACTGATGCAGAACATGGCCGGAGTCAAGGCCAATATCCTGCCC
The DNA here is from genome assembly GCA_046594095.1 of Anaerolineae bacterium. Taxonomy (GTDB): domain Bacteria; phylum Chloroflexota; class Anaerolineae; order J036; family Brachytrichaceae; genus Brachythrix. The sequence continues at coordinate 742 of JBKJQK010000256.1, forward strand.
GTGACGGTCAGCAGCACCCACATTTGCGCGGAGTTGGTGGACGGTCAGATCATTGAGCAGGAACTGGCCGTGCGAGCGCTGGGAAAACCTGACATCAAGCGCGTCTTCATTCAGGACAAGTCCGCGCAGGCCTACGAGCCGTGCCTGCGCGCCCTGAGAGAGGCCGATCTCATCACGATCGGGCCTGGCAGCCTGTTTACGACCGTCATCGCCTGCCTGGCATTTGAGGATATCGCAGCCGCGATTCGAGACTCGAAAGGGCTGGTGGTCTATATCTGCAACAACACCACCCAGCCAGGCCAAACCGACGGCTACAGCTTGTTTGATCATGTGCGCCAAATCTCGCACTATCTCGGGGAGGGCGTGCTCGATTATGCGCTGCTGAACTCACGCGCGCCGTCGTCCCATGCCGCCCGGCTGTATGCCGCGGATGGGGTGCACGTGCTGCTGCCGACCGATGTGGAGCGGGCCCGCATCGAGGCCCTGGGCATAACGCCCGTGGTCAAAGATCTGGCCGAGATCTCGGACATGAAGCGCGATCTCTGGCAGAAACAAGATTCGATCCGGCACGACCCCAGCGCGGTCGCTGAAGCGCTGATGAGCCTGTTGCACGCCCAGAAATCATGAAAGGGATCACAGGGGCATGCGCCCCGAATACGGAATAAAACGATGAGTGACATCAAATTTGGCACCGACGGTTGGCGCGGTCGGATCGCCGACGACTATACCTTTGAAAACGTCCGGCGCTGCGCCCAGGGATTTGCCAGCTATCTGCTGACGACAACCCGACCCGGGCAGGCGCCGAGCGCCGTCATAGGCCATGACAAGCGCTTTCAGTCGGAGGACTTCGCGGCCACCGCGGCGGAGGTGCTGGCCGGAAATGGAATCAAGGTGTGGCTGACAGACGGCGCCACGCCAACTCCCGTCATTTCCTACGCCGTTCCGTCCAAGAATGCGCTGGGCGCGATTAACATCACGGCCAGCCACAACCCGCCACAGGACAACGGCTTCAAGGTTCGCGACGCCACGGGTGGCGCGATCGATCCAGCTGGATTGAAGCGCATTGAAGACGGCATTCCGGAAGCGGGCGGCGCCCAATCGCTGTCCTTCGCGAAGGCGGTCGGCGCAGGCCTGATCCAGACGTTCGACGCTTCCACCGACTACCTCGCCAACCTGCCAAAGCTCATCGATGTTGGCCCGATCCGGGACGCGGGCCTGAGCATCGTGATGGACGCGATGTGGGGCAACGGCGCGGGCTGGCTGCCCCGGATCATTGGCGGCGGAAAGACGCGCATCCACGAGATCCACAATACGCGGAACCCTTCGTTTCCCGAGATGCGTCGGCCCGAGCCGATCCCGCCGAACGTGGATGTTGGGCTTCGCACAACGGTCGCTCTGCACGCTGATGCGTGCTGCATCACCGATGGCGACGCGGATCGGTGCGGCTTTGGCGACGAAAACGGCCAGTTTGTGAATCAGTTGTCGGTGTTTGGCCTGTTGGCGCTGTATCTCCTTGAGATCCGCGGACAGCGCGGGCCGATCGTGAAAACCCTCAGCACAACCTCGATGCTGAACAAACTGGGCCAGATCTACGACGTTCCGGTGCACGAAACAGGGGTCGGATTCAAATACGTGGCGCCCAAAATGACCGAGACCAACGCCCTGATCGGCGGGGAAGAGAGCGGCGGGTTCGCCTTCCGTGGAAATGTGCCGGAGCGGGACGGAATCCTGGCGAACTTGTATCTGCTCGACTTCATGGTCAAGACCGGCAAGACACCGTCCCAACTCATGGCGTTTCTGTTCAGCAAGGTCGGCGCGCATTACTACGACCGAATTGACACCGTTTGCACACCCGAGCGGCGCGAGGCGGTCCGGTCCCGGCTGATTGCGGCGATGCCGGCTACCATCGGCGGACTGAGGGTCACCGGAAAGAACATGACCGACGGGTTCAAGTTCTTGCTCGAAGACGGCGGTTGGTTGCTTGTCCGCATGAGCGGCACCGAGCCGATCGTGCGAATCTACACAGAAACGCTTCGCAAAGAGCTTGTGCGCCCGATCCTTGAAGACGGCGTTCGCGTGGCTGGGCTATAGCCCTTGACGCTCTTCGACAGTCACTGTCACCTCGATCTCCCTATTTTCGACTCGGATCGGGAGGATGTGATCCGGCGGGCACAGACCGCCAAGGTACTACGGTTCCTGAATCCGGCCTTCGATCTCGCGAGCAGCGCCCGGGCGGCTACCCTGGCTGTAACACGCGAGGATGTGTGGGCGGCGGTTGG
>JBKJQK010000411.1:0-3593 GCA_046594095.1 Anaerolineae bacterium
CTGAAGGTGGGCCGCCGGCTGTCGCCGGGTTCGTACGACAATCCGACCGACCAGGACTATGCGGTCGTGATGGATGCCGCGCGCAGGCAGATTCAGTTATACAACAGCGGCGCCGCCACCCAGGGCCTGCCCCTCCTGGTCGAGGCGACCGAATCCGAGCTCGCGCCCGAGACCGAGCGCATCGCCAAACGGGTAACCGAGGATGTGCTGGGCTGGGGGCCGATTTCGCCTTACATGGATGATCCGATGGTGGAGGAAATCTTCATCAATGGGCACGCCAGGATCTATGTCCAGCGCGCGGGCGGAGCGGCGGAGATCGTCATCAGCACATTTCGATCCGAATATGCGCTCCGCATGTTCATCAACAACAAACTGGACTTCGGCGCGGGCGGGCGCGGCGTTACCGTCAAAACCCCATGGCGAGACCATCGGCTACGCGACGGCAGTCGCGTGCACGTCATCATGGATCCGCTCGTCAGCAACATGGGTCTTGGCGGAATCGCCATCACCATCCGGCGATTTCGCACGGTGGCGAAAAACCTTGAGGACATGGTGAAGCTTGGAACGGTGACGCCGCAGGTGGCGGTCTTCTTGCGCGCGGCAACCAAGGCCTACCTGAACATCGTGGTTTCCGGCGGTACGGGGACGGGCAAGACCACATTTCTGCAGGTATTGACAAGTGAGATCGACAAACGCGACCGGGTCATCACGGTGGAAGACACGCCCGAGCTTCAACTGGCGCATTTGCCCAACTGGGTGGCGCTTATCACGCGTGAGCGCGCTGAAGGTGTGGAGGCCGTCACGATGGCCGACAACGTCCGGCATTGCCTGCGCATGCGGCCCAAGCGGATTCTGCTGGGCGAAGCGCGCGGCCCGGAAATGATCGCGATTCTCGAGGCGATGAACACCGGTCACGAGGGTTGCATGTTTACGGTTCACGCGGATGACGCGTATCGCACGCTCCAGCGGGTTGAGACACTGTATCTCAAGGGAGGCATGGGCAACGTGCCGCTGCTGGCTATCCGACGGGAGATTGTGTCCGCGCTCCAGCTCGTCATCAACCTGCATACCTTCAGGATGCCCGATGGGCGCGAAGTGCGGCGCGTCAAGGAGATCAGCTTTGTGACCGGCGGGATCGAGGGCGATTCGATCGTCCACGAGCCGATTTTCACGTGGGTCTACGAACGGGGCAAGGAAGAGTGGACGGGTCGTCTCGAATTTGCGGATGCCACTCCGATGGGGCTGATCCGACGGCTTGAAGACCGCGTGCGGGACTTTAAGTGGGCGACCGAAATGCATTCCAGGTAATGGAGCATCCCCGCGAGGGCGCTGATCCACCGCCTGGCGCCTTCGGCCGCGGCGGTGCGCCACTCAGCATCTCATAGGCAGGGTTTTCCCGGCGCGGACGGGACCATCACCGAAATGCGCAACGAGGTTACTTGCGGACCGCGGCTTTCGCTGGGGTGACGTCCCTATGAGCATTTTGCCCAGGTCGGTAGCCCCGCAGGGGCTTTGTTCATGTTGCGAGCGGTTTCTAACCGCTCGCCAGCCGACGCCTGGCGATAGGGGCGTTGCGATGTCCTACGCTCGGAGTACCGCCGCCGGCTAAAGCCTAAACTCCAACACCACAAATACCTCCCGTTCTCCCTTCCTTCCCCTTCTCCTGTTGATCGCCATGTAGGGCACGGGGGCCTGCCCTACGCCACCACCCACACCGCGCCGTCGCGGACCTCGACCGGATACGTCCGCAGCGCGCGCGGGTCGCTGAGACAGCGCCCGCCGTTGAGCAGGTCGAACTCCCAGCCGTGCCAGGGGCAGACCAGGATCTCGCCCTCGCGCCCCCAGTGCCACTCGCCCGGCCGCGACGGCAGCGTCGTCCCGTCCACCCGGCCAAGACAGACCGGGGCCAACTCATGCGGGCAGGCGTTGAGCGCCGCGACGTAGGTGCCGCGCACGTTGTACACCCCGATCACGCGCCCGCCGGCCTGAACCAGCCGGCGCGCGCCGGGCGGGAGCTCGTCAATCGCGGCCACCCGAATCAATTCAACTCCTCCGCCGGCGGAAGCCGGAACACCTCGCGGGCGGTCTCGCTCATGACCCGCCGGCGCAATTCGCCTTTGAAGTGCCGGCCGGCGAAGTCCGGGGTGTCGCCGTCCCAGTGTGGAAAGTCGCTGCTGAACATCAGCATCTTCCCGGCGTCGAACAGCCCCAGCATGGCCTCCAGCGCGCCGGGCTGGGCCGGCTCCTCAATCGGCTGGGTGGTCATCCGGATGTGGTCGCGGGCCACCTCGCTTGGCAGGCGGTCCAGCCAGGGCACCGAGCGGCGCAGGCCCTTCCAGTTTTTGTCCATCCGCCAAAGCACTGGCGGGATCCAGCTCACCCCGCCTTCGACCAGCACAAAGGTCAGGCCCGGAAACTTCTGGAACGTGCCCTGGGCCAGCAGGCTCACCAGATGGGCGATGAACGACCCGACCAGCCCGGTATGCCATTCGAAATACGAGGCCGGGTAGCCGGCCGAGGTGGGCGCCCCCGAGATGCCCGCGCCTTCCGTCCCCGGATGCATGCACACCGGCAGGTGGTGCTCGCAGGCGGCCCGGAAGATCGGATCGTAGTAGCGGTCGCCGTAGGCCATCCGCGCGCCGCTGGGCAGCATCACCGCCGCCACCCCGGGCGTGTCCCCGATCCGGTGGATCTCGCGGGCGGCCAGGGCCGGATCGACCGGCGAGACCAGCATCGCCATCCGGAAGCGGGCGTCCACCGGCAGCCAGCGGTGGACGATCACATCGTTGATGGCGCCCGCCACCGCAGCCGCGAACTCGGGCTCGGGGGTGAGCAGCACCTGGTGCGGCTCGGTCATAAAAATGCCGTACTCGATCCCGTACGGGTCAAAGAAGAGCTTTGACAGGTGGACGGGATCGCTCGCGATCGGGGCGCCATCGGGGCCGATCGCGTCGGTGCGCCGTACCCCGTTGGGGTTCCAGTAGCCCAGCGCGGGCGAGCCCATATTGCCCATCTCCCAGCGCGCGCGCCAGGGTTGGGGGAGGAACTCCGCGATGTGTTTGGGGTTTGCGGCGGGATGGATGTCGGCGTCGATGATGCGCTCGCGTATGGCCATGGCGCTCAAACTCTACCCGGCCGCGCGGCCGGTGTCAATGGCGGCGCGGCCGCCCTGCACCGCTGTCAGTCCGAACGCGGCCCATTGAGACCACGTAGGCTAAAACCATCGGGGCGCGTGAGGAATCCCTGGAACGTATTGCGACTGCAAACGGAATCGGCGTCCGCGCCCGTTTGCGGATGCCAGCCTGCCCGGTAAACGGTCGCAGCGATACCTCGCGCGCCACTTTCGCAAAAGCCTGCCAACCCTCAGTGGGCGCATTCGGAATGACAGGCGCAGGGTGGGGCGGCCGCCAGACCGGCTGCCTTCGCGCCACTCATGTAAACCTTGCCTTAGACTTGGAACCGTTTGTTGGCCGACCGCGCGCCGGCATCGGAAGAAGACGGGCGGCGCCTTCGCGATGCGGATTGGCCGCCGCATTCAAAGGAGAACTCACTATGTCGCAGAGCATCATGGACGAGATCGCCGGCCAATATGG
>JBKJQK010000471.1:0-7813 GCA_046594095.1 Anaerolineae bacterium
GACGTTCGGCTGGTATCCGGCCTCGCTGCGCAGGGCGATAAAGCCGCTTTTTACCGAGCCTTTGCCGCTGAACTTCTTCTCGACAATTCCAATCCGGTTGTTCGGGATGATTCGGATCGTTACCAGCAGAAACAGGGACGCGATCATCACCAGGGCGATTCCTAGCGCAATGGGAACATTCATCGGTACCTCCCAGGAAGTTCAGGCGCGGGCAGCATGGCACGCAACTGAGCGAACAGGGTGCCACATACCACCCACGACGGAACAAACCGGTTCACCCCAGGCCAGGCTTGGGGCGGTCGGTCACGCCAAATAGCGCTTCCAGGCCGCGGCGGCCAACTCGCGCGCCCGAGCCGCAATCGCCCCCTCATCCAGGCCAATCAGCCGTCGATCCTTCATCAGGACCCGCCCGCCGCACATCGTCATCGTCACCATTTGCGCCCCGAATCCAAACAGAATGTGCCAGGGCAAATTGCCGGCGCTCAATGGGGTGGGGGGGTGATAGTCAACCAGGATGAGGTCCGCATAGGCGCCAACCGCAAGCGCGCCGAGTGCGGCATCCGGAAAAAAGACGTTAGCCAGAGCGGCATTGTTCGTCACACCCATTTCGGTGATGAAACTACCATTCGCCCGCCGCGGATCCCGGTGATGGGCCTTATGCGCCAGATACGCGGCCTTCCATTCGTCCCACATGGCGTGCGAGAAACCGTCGGTGCCCAGACACACCTTAATCCCCAACCGGGCAAGCCCCTCGATGTCCGCGGTCCCAACGGCATTGTTCATATTTGACCGCGGCTGATGGGTCACCCACGTCCCGCTGTCGCGCAGCAGCTCGGCCTCGCGCGCGTCCACGTGCACGCAATGGGCGGCGATCGAGCGCGGGCCCAGGATGCCATGCCTCTCCAGCCGGTCGACGACACGCTCACCCGACCGTTTGAGGCTGTCATATTCGTCCGACTCATGCTCGGCCACGTGAATATGAAAACCCGATTCCTCGGGCAGGGCCGCCCGGCAAGCCGCGAGCGATGTCTCGGACAGGGACAGGCTCGCATGCAGCCCAAATGTCCCGGCCAGTCTGGGCGCGCCGCCAGCGGCGCGTTCAGACTGGATCCGCCGGATAAAACGGGCATTCTCGGCAATACCGCCGCGCAACTTATCTTCACCGTCGCGATCGCTCACTTCGTAGCACAGGCAGGCCCGCAAACCCGCGGCGTCCACGACGCCGGCAATCGTGTCGAGCGAGCCGTCGATCACGTTAGGCGAGGCATGATGGTCGATCAGCGTCGTTGTGCCATTCCGGATGGCATCGACCATGAACACTTCGGCCGACGCCCGAACGTCATCCATCGTCAATGCTTTGTCCAGCTTCCACCACAACCGGACCAGGATGTCCGGAAAATCCCGGGGCGCGTCACCCGGAATCGCCATACCGCGCGCAAACGCGCCATAGAAATGGGTGTGGGCGCAGATGTTTCCGGGCATGAGCAACTGTCCCGCGGCATCGATCAGCTCAGCCGTTGGGTAGCGCGCCCGCAATGCAGCCGACGGGCCCATGGCCGTGATTCGATCGCCCTCGACCCGCACGGCATGATCGGCAAGCACCTGGTTTTCAATTCCCCACGTCACGAGCGTGGCGTTTGTGATGAGCAGATTCGATTCGGCCATTGAGCCCTCAGGGAATGATGCGGGTGCCGGTCTCGCCGCGGGAGGCCCGATTCAGGCTCTCCAGGTTCGTGATGACGGCTACCTTGCCGGTGCGAACAACGAAGTCGATTGCGGCCTCAACCTTGGGGCGCATGCTGCCCGGCGCAAAATGGCCCTGGGCAACATATGCGCGCGCTTCGGCCACCGTCACCTGGTCCAGCCAGCGCTGGTCCAGTTTGTGAAAGTTGATGGCTACCTTTTCGACGGTAGTCGCAATCATGAACAAATCGGTCGGCAGACTCGTCGCGATGAGCGCTCCGCCGTAGTCCTTGTCGATGACGGCTTCCATTCCGACGAGGTCGCCATTTTCGGTTTCGACCACCGGAATTCCGCCACCGCCAACCGCGATCACCACAAATCCTTGATCGATGAGGGCCTGGATCGCGTCCCGTTCGATGATTCGAACCGGCTTGGGCGAGGCAACCACTCGGCGCCAGCCGCGCCCGGCATCCTCGACCATCGACCAGCTTTCCTTCTCGATCTTCAACCGGGCCTCGGCCTCGGTCATAAAGGAACCGATCGGCTTGGTTGGCTTTTGGAACGCGGGATCGGCCTTGTCGACCAGCACCTGGGTCACCACCGTCACCGCCTGGCGCTGCATCCCCAGCCGTCTGAACTCGTTGCCAAGCGCCTTCTGAAACATGTACCCAATTGCGCCCTGGGTGTCCGCCCCGCACGCATCCAGAGGAACTTCATGAAGCTCGTGGCGGGCTAATTCCGAACGGCGAAGAATGTAGCCAACCTGTGGCCCGTTTCCGTGGGTGATGACCACATCCCAGCCATCCTGAATCAACTCAGCGATATGGCGCATGCAGGCCTGGGCCGCCAGATACTGGTCCTGGACCGAGCGGTGCGCTTCGTTCGTAATCAGGGCGTTACCGCCCACGGCAACAACGGCTAGTTTGCTCATACTCGTCCTGGAGTGAGGATAGATGAAGAACGTTATTTTCGCGAAGGCGGGGATCCGGACTTGAACGGCCGCCCGCAGCCCGCCTTCGCGACAACCACAACCGCGGTTTAGGACATCGTCAAGGCCATGACCGCCTTCTGCGCGTGCAGGCGGTTTTCGGCCTCGTCATAGACGACCGAGTTCGGCCCGTCGATGACCTCGTCCGTGACTTCGAGGTTTCGATCGGCCGGCAGACAGTGCATGTAGATCGCGTCGTCTTTGGCCAGGTTCATCCGCCGCTGATCGGTGATCCACGACTTGTACTTATCGATGAGCGCCTTGCCCTCTTCTTTGCCCGTTGTCGTCATCATGGGACCCCACGACTTGGGGTACACGATGTCGGCATCCTTGAAGGCGGCGTCCATGTCGTCGGTGATCTCGAACCCAACGTGATTGCGCCGCGCGTTTTCCTGGGCGGCTTCGATGATCTCCGGCATCAGCTTGAACTCGGGCGGATGGGCCAGCACAACGTCGCAGTCGAAACGGGTCATCTGCAGAACAAGCGACTGAGGGACCGAGATGGGCTTGCTATAGGAGGCCGCGTAAGCCCATGAGATGACCATCTTCTTGCGGCGCAGATTGCGGCCCTTCTTTTCGATGATCGTCATCAGGTCGGCCAGGCACTGGAATGGGTGATAGACATCACACTGCATGTTCAACACCGGCGCGCGGCTGGCCTTGGCGACCTCATTGAGGTACTTGTTTCCAAACTGCCAGTCGCACTGGCGAATCGCGATCCCGTCAAAGTAGCGCCCGAAGATTTGCCCGATTTCCTTGGCCGTGTCGCCATGTGAAATCTGGGTCGTCTCGGAGTCGATGAAGGCGGCATGCCCGCCCAGCTGCGCCATTCCAGCCTCAAACGATCCGCGCGTGCGGGTGCTGGTAAAGAAGAACAGCATCGCCAGAGTCTTGTCGCGCAACAAAGCGTGCGGCTCGCCCAGCGCGCGCTTGCGCTTGAGGTCCCACGCCACGTCGAGAACGGTTTCGACTTCCTCGCGAGAAAAATCGAGGTCGCCGATAAAGTCACGGCCCCTAAAATTGGTCTGCATTTCCTGATAACTCCTTGTGTGTGTTGAGAATCGCTACTTCGCGGCAATGACGCCCGGCAGGGCAGCGTAAAACTCCGTCGCCTTCACCACGTCCTCTAGCGAAACCGAATCATTCGTGGTGTGGGCGGTCACCTCGTCGCCCGGTCCAAACCCAATCGATGGGATGCCCGCCTTGCCGGCCCAATAAATGCCATTGGTGCTGAAATTCCATTTGCCCGGAGCCGCGTCGGGCAACCCGATCAGCTTGCGCGCCTCGACGGCGGCTTGCACGAACGGATGCGACTCCTCGTAGGCCCAGGCCGGGAAATACTTGTCAACCGGAAACACGAAACCGGTGTAAGAGGGCTCGTCGTAGAACATCTCCTCGACCGTGATAGCGGCCCGATTCTCGGGCGGAATCAGCGAGCGGATCTGCTCAATGGCGGCGTTCTTGTCCTCTCCAAAGGTCAGGCGCCGGTCGATAAAGACAATCGCCTCATCGGGGACGGCGTTGATGCTGGGCGTTTTAACCTGCATGTCGCTGACCGTGATCTTGCCATGCCCGAGAAACGGATGGTCGCCGAGTTCCGGCTCAAGATCTCGAATGCCGGCGATCAAGGGCAGCAGTTTGTAGATCGCGTTATCGCCCAGTTGATTGCTGGCGGCGTGGGCGCTTTTTCCCTTTGAAACGACCTTGATCTCGACCCGCCCCTTGTGCCCGCGATAAACCAGCATGCGGGTCGGCTCGCCGATGACGACAAAATCGGGCCTCACCGCCGGATCTACTTCGACGAACGTATTGGGGGCGATCCCGTCGCACCACTCCTCCATGTTCCCGAAGTAGTAGGCCGTCCAGCCCTCGAGAAGGCCGAGATCGCGGGCCAGGGCCATGCCATAGATCATTCCCGGCGTGCTGTTCTTCTCGTCACAGGCGCCCCGGGCGTAGAAGATGCCATCCTCGACCTTGCCCTTGAACGGGTCCCAGGCCCAGGCGGAGGGGTCGCCCACGCCGACCGTATCGATATGCGAGTCAAAGACGATCGTTTTTGGACCGTTGCCAATCCGCCCGATCGTATTGCCCATCTTGTCGAAGCGGACCTCATCAAATTTGAGTTTACGCATCTCGGCCTGAACGCGCTCGCCAACCGGGCCGATCTTTGAGTCCATCGACGGAATAGCGCAGATGTCGCGCAAAAACTGAATGATTTCCTCGCGCTGCGCGGCGACGCGGGACTGAATCTCGGAAATTGGAAGGGTCATGAGTTCCTTGAGTTAGTCGTTTCCAAACGTGTCCATCATGATATACGGGTCGCCCATCGGATACAGGATCGGGCAGGTGCAGCCACGGTCGACGTATTGCTGGACTTTGGCCCGCGCTTCTTCGCGGGTGCCCGTGGCGCTGATCTGGAGCACAAAGTCGTCCGGAATGAATTGCATGGCCTCCGCCACCTGTTCCTTTGTGGCCGGCCAGCCCAAAATGGACTGAACTTTCTTGATGACGTCATCGCTCACGCCGCTGGCTTTGGCGATATGCGGCTGCTGCGCGACATACTGGGTAAGCAACCACTTCGCGTCCTCGATGGCCTTCTTCCGATCGTCATTGACCGAGCACACGATCAACTGCGGGCGATCCAGGTCGTCGACGGTCCGGCCTGCCTTGCGGGCGCCCTTGTCCAACAGTTCCATGGCCTTGTCGTTGTATTCAGGCGCGACGCAGTAGTTGAGAACGACGCCATCGGCGATTTCGCCGGTCATCTCCATCATCTGGTCGCCGGTTGCGCCAATGTAGATCGGCACATTGCGCGGTTCGCGCCGGCCATGAACGACATCTAACTCGATCCCGGTCACTTTGTGAAACTCGCCCTGAAAGGTGACGTTCTCCATCCGCAACAGGCGCCGCATCACCTCCACCGTCTCGCGCATCGCCAGCAGGGGTTTTCGGCGCTCGATGCCGACATTCTTCGCAAGCGGATCCCACCACGCGCCAATGCCGCAGATGATCCGATCCGGCGCAAGATCGTCCAGCGTGAGAAAAGTGGCGGCAAGCAGGCCGATGTTGCGGGTCCAGTTGTTGATCACACCCGAACCGACCTTGATTCGTTTTGTGGTCGCGGCAAAGGCCGCCATCGGCACGATGGCATCTCGAACCAGCCGGCTCTCGGCCTGCCAGACCGCGTCAAAACCTTTCGATTCGGCGTACTGGGCATATTTCATTCCGTCCTGGAGACTGTGACGGTCCTGAAGGTACAAGGCAACTCGGGGTAGTTTCATGATTTTATTGGGGGAATCAAAACGCGCACACGACAACGGTAGTCGATCATAATACCAACTATGTCAACCGCATCGCCGGCCACGATCACCCTCATCACCGATATCGACACGCTGGCGCCGATGACCGGCTCGCTGGCTCGCCCGGATTCCAACCTCCAGAATGCCGCCCTGCTCATCCGCGCCAACGAGATACTGTGGGTGGGTCATGCCGCCGGAGCAGCCGCCGCGCTGGAGACACTGGCCCCTGGGGCTGCGGTGAATCGGATCAGCCTTGCCGGGCACATCGTTCTGCCCGGCCTGGTGAACACCCATCACCACCTTTATCAAACGCTGACCCGCTGCATCGCCCAGGATAGCGGCCTGTTCAACTGGCTCAAGACGCTCTATCCGATCTGGCTTGGTATGAATGGAGACGCGGTGTATACCAGCGCTCTGACGGGCCTGGGCGAGTTGCTTCTCAGCGGCTGCACCACGGCCAGTGACCACCTCTATATCTATCCAAACGACTGCCGGATCGATGATGAGATCCGCGCCGCGCGTGAGATCGGGATGCGGTTTCATGCCACCCGCGGCTCAATGAGCCTTGGCGAGTCCAAGGGCGGGCTGCCCCCAGACCGGGCGGCCGAGGAGGAGGGCCACATCCTGCGCGACAGCGCTCGCGCCATCGAAGCCCATCACGACGACGCCCGCTACGCCATGACCCGGGTCGCGCTGGCGCCGTGTTCGCCGTTTTCAGTCACGACTGACCTGATGCGCGAGAGCGCCCGGCTGGCGCGGGCATATGGAGTGATGCTGCATACCCATCTCGCGGAGACCCGCGACGAAGACGAGTTTTGCCTCGGCATGTTTGGCAAGCGCCCGCTGGACTACGCCGAGTCTGTGGAGTGGTTGGGGGAGGATGTGTGGTTTGCCCACGGGGTCCATTTCCGAGCCGAGGATCTCGCCCGAATGGGAGCATGCGGGTGCGGAGTTGCCCATTGCCCCAGCAGCAACATGCGCCTGGCCTCAGGGATCGCCCCGATCCGCCTGATGCTGGACGCCGGCGTGAAGGTCGGACTTGGCGTCGATGGCAGCGCCAGCAACGATGGAAATCACATGCTCCTCGAGGCCCGCCAGGCGCTGCTCCTGCAGCGGGTGATGGACGAATCGTTCGCGATGTACGAAACCGTGGCCGGGGCAACCCGCAGGTCGGCGCTTTCCGCATATGAAGCGCTTTGGATCGCCACGCGCGGGGGCGCGAGCGTCCTTGGGCGCGGCGACGTCGGCCAACTTGCTGCCGGCTTTGCGGCGGATTTGATCGCCATCGACCTGAACCGCGTAGAATACGCGGGCGCCCTCCATGATCCTTTGGCGGCCGTCGTATTCTGCGCGCCGCGCGGCGTGGACTTTTCGATGGTTAATGGCCGAGTAGTCGTCGATCAGGGCCGGCTCAACACCATCGACACCCGCCAGGTTGTCATCCACCACAACGCCCTCAGCCGGGCGCTTATCCGAAACGAGCCGCTTCCGCGAGCCCGTTAGCCGAGGTTTCCATGGCTCGATACGTCGCGTTTCTCCGCGCCATCAATGTTGGCGGCCACACAATCGAAATGGAGCGGCTGCGCGCCCTCTTTGAGAAGCTGCGCTTCTCGGATGTCGAGACCTTCATCGCCAGCGGAAACGTCGTTTTCAGATCCGAAAGCCCAAACGCCATGGCGCTCGAGGCGCGCATCGAAAAGCAGCTTCGGGAGGCGCTTGACTACGAAGTCAAGACGTTTCTGCGAACGGATACTGAAGTGGCGGAGATCGCTCAATACCATCCATGGCCCGAGGCCGAGATTGCGGCCGCCGGCGCGCTGAACGTCGGATTCCTCGCCCAGCC
>JBKJQK010000146.1:0-3783 GCA_046594095.1 Anaerolineae bacterium
GAAGGGTCTCTACGTTGGCTTGTCCGGGCCTACGTTCGCGGCGCGGCCAACGTAGAGATTCTTCGCGCGGCTGTCACGCATTTGCCTGCCGGGAGCCGATGGGCGCGCTCAGAATGACATGGGCCGCGCCCGCCACGCTGCCGAATGCGCCGGATCGACGGCCGCGCTCAGAATGACGCACAGGGCGATGTCATGCTAAGTGCGCCCCCAACCATGTTTGTCACCCTGAGCAAAGCGAAGGGTCTCTACGTTGGCTTGTCCGGGCCTACGTTCGCGGCGCGGCCAACGTAGAGATTCTTCGCGCGGCTGTCACCCATTTGCCTGGCGGGAGCCGACGGCCGTGCTCAGAATGACATGGGCCGCGCCCATTACGCTGCCAAATGCGCCAGATCGATGGGCGCGCTCAGCATGACACGGGCCGCGTCCGCGACGCTTCCGCCTGCGCCGGATCGATGGGCGCGCTCAGCGTTACACATAAAGCGATGTCATGCTGAGTATCGTACCGCCCCGGGCCGAAGGGGCATGCAGAAACTGGCGCGCAACGACGCCCGGCCTGTCACCCTGAGCGAAGCGAAGGGTCTCTACCGCGGCACACCCGAGCGTTGGCCCGGTCTCATAGCCGCGGCATAGCGGCGCCAGTTTCTGAGCAGCGCGCCCCCATCGAGCCTTGGCCTGCCGTGTCGGTGAAGGGGCACGCGAAGCATCTCTTCGTTGGCTTGTCCGGGCCTACGTTCGCGGCGCAGCCAACGTAGAGATTCTTCGCGCGGCTGTCTTGCATTTGCCTGCCGGGAGCCGACGGCCGCGCTCAGAATGACATGGGCGATGGTCACATCCGGCCAGAAAACGCCTGCCGCAGCACCGCCTGCCGCAGCCGCGCCGCGCGCTTTAGATTGGCGGAAACGGTGCCGTCCAGTTTGTCGATAACGCTCAGGCGACGCTCGACTTCTGCAACGATGCGCTGTTGTTCAGCGAGTGGCGGGATTGGTACCGCGAGATTCGCCAGCAGGTTCGTATTGAAGCCGGCTCGCGTTGAGCCAATCGACGCTTCTCTGGTTTGCCGGCGGATATGAGGTGCTCCTTCGAAAACGGCGCGCAAGTAGCCCGGCAAACACTTCGTTGCGTTCGGCCTAACTCGAAGAAGGTGAAACGTCATCAGCCAGCCAGTTTGATGCGATTGCGCGACCGCACATCTTCCTACGGTTCCCGAACGCGTGAATAGCACGTCGCCTGGCCTGATTCGATAGCGGCCGAACCCTTCCGCAATGGCAGCCGGCAGATGATCAAGCTTTGATTCGTTGAAGTGTCCCCACTGGACACAGCCAACATTCAGGACCGGCACGCCGTCATCGACAAATTCCGATGACTTCATCGACATCGGGCCAACCTGCACGGTATCTTCTGGATCGAAGCCAGTATCCCGCACGGTTGACCATACCCAACCCGGCGGGAGACTCGACCGCTCTTCGTCCGTCAAATTCGGAACGTGCCCAGCTCCCCAGAGTCTTCCCGCTCGATGTGGAGTCTTGTCGCCGGGCGCCCCGGCTTGCACACTAGCGAGCAACGCCGCCCCCGACTCGTAGCCGCGCCCCTCGGCCTTGGCGAGCTCCGCCTCGGTGGGCACGAGCTTGCCCTCGCAAGCGGCCTTAAGCACCGCCGCGCGATAGCGCTTGAGGTTGGCCTGCGCGCGTTTCAGCGCCGCCACGCCGGCGTCCAGGCGCGTGAACTGTTTTTCGATCTCAGCGACGACTTGCCGTTGCGTATCGGTGGGGGGCAAAGGGATGTCGATCCCATCAAAGAAGCTCGCCGGCACACGGAGTTGACCTGCCGCGCCGCGCATGTTCCTTTTTGCTTCTCGCCGAACATCCGGACCAAATAGAAAATGAAGCAGGTACTCTGAGTCGAGATCGGGAGAAGGACGAAATACGTGGAACTCGGTTGAACCGTAGGCGTGCCCTTCGTAAAGGTCGCGAGCGAGAGCGTATTTCCCGTTTTCCATGCAAGGCGTGATCTTGGCAAAGACCACATCGCCATTCTGGAATGGCGTATAGCCCTTCTTAACTTCTTCCCAAGGCCTGGTTGACGATCCGTCAAGTCGTCCGGTTTCCTCTTCGACGGCTCGCATTGGAACAAATGAGACGAGCGCACCAGCGGACACTGGCGTGTCGAATTTCCGCGGATTCAGTTCGACCACCGAGGTCAGCTTCACTTTGGGCCATGCACCTGTTGGGGCAAGATCGATAGTCATCCGACCAGCACCTCATTCAACTCGCCCAGCAACACCGGCAGGCGCACGCCGAACAACTGATCCGCTCGGCCGAGCCCGCCCGCCTGGCTGAACGGCGCGTAGGCAAAGTCGTCCGGCTCGATCGTCAGGCTGGTCGCGATGTGGTCGCGGATCAACCCCAGCCAGGCTCGCTGCTCTGGGGTGAACGGGGGCTGCTGCCCGGCCAGCCAGGCGTCGAAGCGGGCCTTGACCGACTCGGCAAAGGGCTCGAGGGTCGGCTGCTGGGCCAACGCAAAGCGGACCAACGCGATCAGATCGGCGAAGCGCCCGGCCTGGGTCCGCCCGCGCACCGCCGCCGGCGCCATCGCCGCGAACGCCTCCCACAGCCGGTCCTCGGTCCAGTCCGCCCGGGTCTGGCGGAGTTGCTGCTCAAGGTCCTTCAGCATCGGCTCGGTCAGGCGCTGGCGATAGGGCCGGGCATACAGGATCTGCAGGGCCATAATCACGGCCCGATTTTGCTCGAGATAGTCGCGGAACGACGACACGGTCGCGGCCGCGTTCTGGGCCGTCGCGGCCGAGGCCCCGGCAAACAGTACCTGGTCGCGCGAGATCACGTCGATCACCTGCTCGGCCGTCTGCTGGATCTTGATCAGCAAATTGCGCAGGTCCGGGTTGCCCGCCAGCGGCGCGACCGCGTCATCGGCCCGGCGCTCGAGCATCTCCTGGATATTCTGCTCCGTCGGCGCGAAATCAGCCCCGCGCTCGTCCCGGATCGCCTGGGCGACCAGGTCGGGGTCGATGGCGCTCAGCAGAGCGGCGGCGATTACGGACAGGGTTTGTCCGTTGGCCGTCGTTGTCACCTCGGCCGCCAGCGGTTCGTCGAGGCGCTTCTCCAGCCGCAGCAGCCGCCCGGCCAGGCTCTCCAGCACTTCGGGCTCGCGGTTGCCCAGGGCCACCCCGTTCAGGAGCTTGTCGAGTGGGACATACGGCTTCTTGTCCAACGGCCGGCTGTCGGTCTTGTCGCGCTCGGTCACCCCCACCGCGTCGACGATGATAAAGCGGGTCTTGCGCCGGATGCCGGGGTTGACCTGTTCCATCTCGGTCTCGGAGATCACCCGCACGCCGCGGCCTTTCATCTGCTCGAAGAAGCCCAGCGATTTGACCGAGCGCATGAAGAAGACGATCTCGAGCGGCTTGATGTCGGTCCCGGTCGCGATCATGTCGACCGTGACGGCGATGCGCGGGTGGTAGCTGTTGCGAAACTTCTGGATCAGATCGCGGGCAGTCTCGCCGGTCGTGCGATAGGTGATCTTCTTGCAGAAGTCGTTGCCCTTGCCAAACACCTCGCGACAGATCCGGACGATGTCGTCGGCGTGGGCGTCGTCTTTGGCGAAGATCAACGTCTTGGGCACATCCGCGCGCCCGGGGAAGAGGTCGGTGAATAACTTGTCGCGGAAGGTCTCGAGCACGGTCCGGATCTGATCCTCGGCCACCACCTCGCGGTCGAGTTGCGAGGCGTCGTAGGTCAGGTCGTCGTCGAGCTGCTCCCAGGTCACATG
>JBKJQK010000372.1:0-2855 GCA_046594095.1 Anaerolineae bacterium
CGACGAGGCGCAGGCGGGGAATATCTGGGGGGAGATGTGAGGGACGTCCAACGCCGTCATTCCGGCGAATGCCGGGATCCACAAGTGGCGCAGTTCGCGAAGGCAGGCTCGGCCCTAAGTGGCGCCGGGGACGCGGCACTTGAAGTGCCGCGCAACCTGAACGAAGTCCCTGCGGGACTGGGCTTGGCGCCATGCCTGAACGGAGCGGAATTCTCCGCCCAACGCCGTCATTCCGGCGAATGCCGGAATCCACAAGTAGCCCAGTTCGCGAAGGCAGGCTCGGCCTTGGGTGGCGCCGGGGACGCGGGACTGGGGCCGCCTAAGCCATGTTGATCGAAGCGACCGCGGTCTCCAAGATCTACACCACCCGGGCCGGGTTGTTCTCGCCGTTGCGCCCGTTGGCGGCGGTCAAGGACGTGAGCGTGAGCGTCGCCGACGGCGAGGTGGTCGCCCTGGTCGGCGAGAGTGGAAGCGGCAAGTCGACGTTGGGCCGAATCCTGCTGGGGCTGATCCCGGCCACGGCGGGCTCGGTAAACTTTGACGATAAACCCATCACAGGCCTCAGCGGCGCGGGGTGGCGGGCGTATCGGCGCGGCGCCCAGGCGGTCTTCCAGGACACCAGCGCTTCGCTGAACCCGCGCCGTACGGTTGGCGAGAGCGTTGCCGCGCCGTTTATCTTCAACATGGGACTCTCGTCCGGCGAGGCACGCGCCGGCGCGATGAAGGCGCTCGAGCGGGTCGGGCTGCCGGCCGCCCAGTATTTCACCCGCTATCCGCACCAGCTCAGCGGCGGACAGCGCCAGCGGGTGGGCCTGGCCCGGGCGCTGGCCAGCCAGCCCCGTTTTCTGGTGGCGGACGAACCGGTCTCAGCCCTGGACGTCTCGATCCGGGCTCAGATGCTGAAGCTGCTGATCGACCTGCAACGCGAAGAAGGACTGGCCTGTCTGTTCATCACCCACGATTTGGCGGCGGCGCGGGCGGTGGCCTCACGGGCGCTGGTGATGCGGCTGGGCGAGGTGGTCGAGGCGGGGCCGATCGCGCAGGTCTTCGAACGACCCATGCATCCCTATACCCAGGCCCTGGTGGCGGCGGCCAGCGAGGGGGCAGCCCGGATTACCGGGGCCCGCATTGCCGACGCGCGCATTGCCGACGCCCAGCGGTCAGACCGCTAACCCGCCGCAACGCAGGTGGGCGTTCCGCAAATCCGGACCGGCCTGGACCCACGATAACGAAATTGGCTCCGTGGCGTACACTATGCCTCGATGCTCTGGATAGCGCCTTCCACAAAAGACACTGCCGCCGCGACGCTCGAAAAGCGCCTGTGGGATTCGGCCGACCAGTTCCGGGCCAACTCGGGCCTCAAAGCCCAGGAATACTCCGGCCCGATCCTGGGCCTGATCTTCCTGCGCTTCGCCGAGGTCCGCTTTAGCGCCCGGCGGGCCGTGTTGGAGAAGGCCGGGGCCTCGGCCCGGCGCGCCAGCCGGATCGACGATCCCACGTCCTACCACGCCGAGGGCGTGCTCTACCTGCCGGCCGAGGCCCGCTTCGCCTATCTGCTGAACCGGCCCGAGGCCGACGACATCGGCGCGCGGGTGAACGCCGCCATGCGCGACATTGAGAAGGACAACCCGCAACTGGCCGGGATCCTGCCCAAAACCTACAACGTATTCAGCAGCGCGCTGCTCAAGGAGCTGCTCAAGAAGGTGTCCGAGATTCCGGCCAGCGCCGACTACGACGCCTTCGGGCGGATCTACGAGTACTTCCTGGGCGAGTTTGCCCGGACCGAAGGCCAGAAGGGCGGCGAGTTCTACACTCCCAGCAGCATCGTCCGCCTGCTGACCGAGGTGATCGAGCCCTACCACGGGCGCATCCTCGACCCGGCCTGCGGGTCGGGCGGCATGTTTGTCTCGAGCGCCCGGTTTGTGGCCGAGCACAAGCAGAACCCGGCCGCCGAGCTGGCCATCTGCGGGGTGGAAAAGACCGACGAGACCGGGCGGCTGTGCCGGCTGAACCTGGCCGTGCATGGGCTCGAGGGCGACATCCGCCACGGCGGGAACGTCAACAGTTACTACGACGACCCGCACGCCGCGACGGGCCAGTTCGACTTCGTGCTGGCCAATCCGCCCTTCAACGTCAACGCGGTGGACAAGGAGCGCCTGAAGGAGACGGTTGGGCCGGGCCGGCGTTTCCCATTTGGCCTGCCGAAGACCGACAACGCCAACTACCTGTGGATTCAGCTCTTCTACTCGGCGCTGAACAAGCGCGGCCGAGCCGGATTCGTGATGGCCAACTCGGCCTCCGACGCGCGCAGCTCCGAACAGGATCTGCGCAAGCAACTGATCGAGGCCCGGGCGGTGGATGTGATGGTCGCGGTCGGGCCGAACCTGTTCTACACCGTGACGCTGCCGTGCACGCTGTGGTTTCTGGACAAGGGCAAGACCGGGACGCCGCGCGCGGACAGCGTGCTGTTTATCGATGCCCGCCACATCTACCGCCAGATTGACCGCGCCCACCGCGACTGGACGGCGGCCCAGATCGGCTTCATCGCCAACCTCGTCCGGCTGTATCGCGGCGAGGCCCTCGACTTTACGTTAGGCGGGGAACAGGCCGAGGCGAAGCTCAAGGAGGTCTTTGGGAAGAAGCCGAAATACGCCGACGTGGCCGGGTTGTGCAAGGTCGCCAGACTGAGCGAGGTCGAGGGCCAGGGCTGGTCGCTCAACCCCGGGCGCTACGTGGGCGTGGCGGCGGGCGAAGCGGTGAGCGACGAGGACTTCAGGGCCCAGCTCGAGGCGCTGAACGAGGAGCTCGAGACCCTGAACGCCCAGGCCCGCGCGCTCGAGCAGACCATCGCCGGG
>JBKJQK010000436.1:0-6581 GCA_046594095.1 Anaerolineae bacterium
GTCGGCCAGGCGCTTCTGCTTCTGCTCGAGCCACGAGGTGTAGTTGCCTTTCCAGGGGATGCCATAGCCCCGGTCGAGTTCCAGAATCCACTCGGCCACGTTGTCGAGAAAGTAGCGGTCGTGGGTGACCGCGATGACCGTTCCCTTGTATTGCTGGAGATGCTTTTCCAGCCAGGCCACCGACTCGGCGTCAAGGTGGTTGGTCGGCTCGTCGAGCAGCAAGATATCCGGCTCCGTCAGGAGAAGCCGGCACAGCGCAATTCGGCGCCGCTCGCCGCCGGACAGCACACTGATCAAACTGTCGCCCGGCGGGCAGCGCAGCGCATCCATGGCCACTTCGAGCCGGGCCTCGTAGTTCCAGCCGTCGTGCTTGTCGAGTTCCTCCTGGAGCTTGGTCTGCTGCTCAAGGAGCGCGTCGAAATCCGCGTCCGGTTCGCCGAATTTCTCGCTCACCGCGTCAAAGGCGCGCCTCGTTTCAACGATTGGCAGAATCGCTTCCTCAACCACCTGAAGAACCGTCTTCGTCGGGTCGAGTTGGGGTTCCTGCTCGAGCAATCCGCGGGTGTAGCCCTTGCCGATCATGGTCTCGCCCAGATAGTTGTCGTCGATGCCGGCCATGATCCGAAGCAGGGTGCTTTTGCCGGAGCCGTTTAGGCCGAGCACGCCGATCTTGGCGCCGTAGTAGAAGCCGAGCGAGATATCGCGCAGGACTTGTTTTTGGGGCGGATGGACCTTGCCCACCCGAACCATCGAGTAGATTACTTTTTGTGTTTCTGTCATGAGTGTTATCGCGCGGGATTGTAGCAGGGGGCCCTTTTCTCAGGCTTAGGCGCGAAGGCGCGAAGGAATGAGAATTGGATTTTCGCGGCAGCGCGTCAGGGTGCTTCCGGCGGCATACTGCTGGCGCTCCTCACAAACGCGGCCAGATCCGCCTTGAGCGCCGCCAGCGATGGCAGGTGGACATACATCATGTGCCCGGCCTCGTAGTAGGTCATGCTGATGTTGCCGCGCAGTTCGGGCTCCAGACCCAAGTGGTTAAAGGTGCGCTCGGTGGCCAGATAGGGGGTGGCCAGGTCATAGTAGCCGTTCGCCACCAGCACCTTCAGATGTGGGTTGACTGTCATTGCTTTGCGCAACGTCTCGGCCACATTGAGGACCTCATTGTCCTCGCTGTACTTCCACGGCCAGACGCGTGGATTGAGGATCTCGTAGGGCAGGTCGCTCTCGAACCTGAGGTCGCGCCGGACATAGTCGTTGAAGCCGGCCGTGTATGGCCCGATGATGTTGGTCAGGCTGGGGTCGTATTCGTGTTCTTCGCCAGCCGCGTCGTGATCAATCCCCTTGAATCGGCTGTCCAGCCGCCCGACCGTGCGCCGCTCATCGCGCAGGAGCTCCTTGCAGAAGCGGTGGATCTGGATGCGAAGGTTGGCCCGTTCGATCCAGGCCTGGCTCAGGCCGGTTAATTCAGACAGGCGCGACGCGATGTGGGCTTGCTCATCCGCCGGCAGCGCGGCGCCGCGCATCAGCGCGCTGGCATATTCGCCCAGGGCAAATACCTCGGCCTCGGCGAGCGCGTCGCGAAAGTTGCCCTGCAGGCGCGGCGAGAGCCGTTTGTGATACCACGCGGTTGCGGTATAGGTCGGGAGAAATAAGATGTATGGCAGGTCGTTGCCCGGAGAGAATCGCGCCGTCTGAAAATCCAGAATCGAGGAGACCAGCATGATCCCGTTTAGAAACAGCCCGTGCCGGTCCTGGAGATAGCCGCTCAATCCGGCGGCCCGGGTCGTGCCATAGCTCTCGCCGATCAGGAACTTCGGCGACGTCCAGCGCAGGTAGCGCGTCGTGTATAGGCGGATGAAGTCCCCCACGCTCTCGATATCGCGCTTGAAAGTGTGGAAGTCGCGCGGTTTTTCGCCCGGGGCGGCCCGGCTGAACCCGGTGCTGACCGGGTCGATGAAGACGAGATCGGTCTCATCCAGCAACGATTGCTCGTTCGGGGACAACCGGTAGGGCGGCGGGAGGAGTCCGCCCTCGCCATCCATCGCGGCCCGGCGCGGTCCAAGCAGGCCCAGATGCAGCCAGACCGACGACGAACCCGGCCCGCCGTTAAACGAATACGTGATCGGCCGGCGCGCAACGTTTTCAACTCCGTCGAGGGTGTAGGCGATAAAGAAAAAGGCAGCCCGCGCCTTTTCGCCTTCGACGGCGCCGTCTTTCTCGGCCTCCTCCCGCAGCACGAGTGTGCCTGTTGTGGCGGTGTAGGCGATTTCCCGGCCCCCGATCAGCGCGGTGTGCCGCGAGACGACCAGGTTGTCGGCCGGCTCCTTCGGCTTCTTGTCGGATTCGGGATCGGGCTTTTTCACAGTTTCGGGATTTGTCATGATCGTGTTTTGCGCCGCGCGCTCAAAGCGCCCGGCGATACATCCGGTGGGTCTTGTAGAAATCAATTCCAAGGTCGCGCAACTCGCGCTGCATGTCGCCGTTCTCGACTCCGATCTGGACGCAATCGGCGTGGGCAAATCCGCCGGCCTGGACGCTCTTGCGCATTTCGTCGAACAGGATGGCCGTCCCGCCCATCCCGCGATACTTCTCGCTGATGCCGGCGCCATTGATGTTCACCCAGCGGGTCCGTTTGAACTCGATGAGGAAATCGGCCCAGCCCACAGGCAGCAATCGCCCGCGTGTGCGCTGGCAGGCGGCCGAGACGTCCGGGTAGGCCAGCAGAAAACCGACCGGCTCGTCGTCCTTCAGCACGATCTTGATCAGCCGCGGATCGGCAAACCAGGCAATCTGGTCGGCCATGGTCTTGACCTCGTCCTCGGTCATGGGCACGTTGCCGGTGGTCGCGCTCAGCGCTTCGTTGTACAGCCGGAGGAGGGCGGGGACCGCATGCTGGCGCAGTTCGCTCCGGCGGGTGTACTGGGTTATCCGCAAGCCGCGGCGCTGCTTGACGCGCTCGGCCAACCGGCTGATTTGCTCAAATTTTGGCGCCAACAATGCGCGCGCATCGAGATAGCCCGAAACGATGTCGCCGTCGGGTTCGAGGCCCGCGGCGCGGACAAGCCCATCGTAATAGGGCCGGTTGTAGGGAATGCCAAAGGCGGGCCGATGTTCGAAACCGCGGGTCAGTATGCCCAGACCATCGAGGGCGGTGAACCCCTTCGGCCCGATGATCTTCGTCAGTCCGCGCGCCTGCGCCCAAACAAACGCCGCTTCAAACAGGCCGGCCGACGCCGCGGCGCTGTCGGCGCATTCGAATAGAAAGAAGAACGCCGTCCGCTCGTGGTTGTATTCGTTGTAGTGGGCGTTGTCGAGGGCAGCCAGCCTGCCGATCGCCACTCCATCGGCGCGCGCCAAAAAGAAGGCCGCCTCCGAATGGCGATAAAAGGGATGCCGCTTCCGATCAAGCATGCGCGCCGCGTCGCCGGACAGCGCTGGAACCCACTGTGGCGTGCCGCCGTAGATCTCGAATGGAAGCTTCAGAAAGGCGTTGCGTTGCGCCCGACTCCGGGTGTCGATCGGCTCGATCGTGAGCATCGTGTCCGCAGATTGTAGACCGGCGACACATGGCGGTCTGTCACCGGCCGCCGTCCTACAATCAGACCATGCCCATTCTCAAAGTCGATATCGTTCTGCGTTCCGGCGAAATGATTCAGCTCCAGGCCGCGCGCGAGTTGGCGGACGTTGCCGGAGAGCTATTTGGGTCGCAGCCCGGCGATACCTGGGTGAGTATCCAGGCGATTCCCGATGGCCAGTACGCCGAAAATGGAACGCCCGATGGCACGTACTTTCCGGTCTTTGTGCGCGTGTTGCGCTCGCGCTGGCCCGAGCGCTTCTCAATGGCGGCTGAGGCGGCTCGGATCGCCCAAATGGCAGGCGAGGTCTTTGGGCGGTCGTCCGACAATGTCCACGTGATTTACGAACCGCCGATGGCCGGGCGGATTGCGTTTGGCGGACGATTGACGGCGCCTTTACCCTAACCGCGGAAGGCAGACTGCGGTCCGCCGCATGCGGTCAGCGGTCGCCCCCGCTACACTCATCCCCATGAATACCTACCGCATGCTTCTCGCCGGCTACGGCAATGTCAATCGCAGCTTAACCGGCATCCTGCTCTCTCAGGCCGGCTTGCTTCAAGAACGCCACGGCGTCGCTTTTGTCGTCATCGGAGTCGCGGATTCTCGCGGCGCGGCGGCCGATCCTGGCGGGCTTCCGCTCGAGGCCCTGGCGGAGCTCAAACGAGCGGGAAAAGGGGTGGGCGATTTGCCCGGCGCCGGCCTCCCCGGGACCACCGCCCTTGATCTCGCCCGCGATTTGGACTACGACTTGCTGATGGAAGCCACGCCGGTCAACCTTGAGACCGCCCAGCCCGGACTCGATGTCGCGCTGATGGCGTTGGGCCGCGGCCGGAACGTCGTGCTGGCCAACAAGGGACCGCTCGCCCTGGCCTATGCCCGCCTGGCCGCGCTGGGCGACCTGGACGGCACACCCGGAAAGCCCCAGATGCGTTTCAGCGCGTGCGTGGGCGGGGCAATGCCCACGATCAACGTTGGGCGGCGTGACTATGCAGGCGCACGCATCCTCCGAATTGAAGCGATCCTCAATGGAACGTCTCAGGGGATTCTTCGGATGATGGAGCAGGGGATCGAATACGCCGCGGCGTTGGCTGAGATGCAGCGCAGGGGCCTGGCCGAGACCGATCCGTCACTCGACGTCGAAGGCTGGGACGCGGCCAACAAACTGGTCATCATCGCCAACGCGGTCCTGCGCCGGCCGACGACCCTCAAGGATGTCGCAGTCGAGGGTGTGCTTGGCTTGTCAGCCGACGACCTCGCAGCCGCCCAGGCCCACGGTGAGCGCATCGTGCTGCGCTGTCTGGCCGAGTGGACGGGCAGCGACTACACCTTGAGCGTGCGCCCAACCTCGCTCCCAGGTGCGCACCCCCTCGCCCGCATGAGCGGCGACGAAATGGGCATCGTCTTTGAGACCGACATCACGGGCCGGCAGACCTTGACGACGATGGAGCGCGACCCAGTCCCGACCGCCAGCGCAATGCTGCGTGATGCGGTCAATATTGTGCGTGGCGCGTAAACGGAAATAGACAATGGACATGAAGTAATGGACAATGGATAATTAGTCCAACCTAATTATCCATTGTCGATTGTCCATTACACGAGGCCGATCTTCAGCCCAATCTCGTCGATCAGCCGTTCGCGCGTCTCGGCCAGCGGGATGCGATCGATGACTGGAGCGAAGAAGCCCTCTACCACCAGCCGGCGCGCTTCCTGTTCGGGGATGCCGCGGCTGGTCAGATAGAAGATCGGTTCTTCCTCAATTTGCCCCACGGTCGCGCCGTGGGTGCATCGGACGTCGTCGGCCTCGATCTCCAGCCCCGGGATCGAGTCGACCCGGCTGCGCGAGCTGAGCTGCAGGTTTCGGTTGGCCTGATAGCTATCGGTCTTCTGGGCGCCCGGGAACACCCGGATGTTGCCGCGCCAAACGGTCCGCGCGTCGTCGCGCAAGGCTGATTTGTAGAGCAAATCGCTCTTGCAACCCGTCGCCTTGTGATTCTGCTGCGTGTCGTAGTGGAACTGCTGGCGCCGGTCGGCGAAGTACACCCCGCTGAGCAGCGCGACCCCGTTGGCGCCGAGCATGTCCGCTTCGATGGCGCTCTTGGTGAAGCGCGCCCCGATCCCGCCCATCACCCAATGCAAAGTACTCTTTGTGTGGGTGTGGGCGCGCTCGGTCGTGAAGTTCCACACATTCCGTCCCCAGTCCTGGACGTTCACGTAGTCGAGCTGGGCGCCGTCCCGGACGATGATCTCGACCGCGTTGTTGACCAGGGCAGGCTCCGTGCCGGGGGCGCCATCGCTTCGGAACTCCTCGATGAAGGTCGCCTTTGCGCCTGCCTCGAGCACGATCAGGGTGTGGTTGAAGGCGCTCCGGGCCGCGCCATCGAGCAGCGTCGTCACCCGCACCGGCTCGGCGATTTCGACACCAGCCGGCACATACAGCACCGCGCCGCTATCGACGAAGATGCCGTGCAGGGCGGCAAAAAAGCCATCCCCGAGTTTGACGCACTCGGTCATGTACAGCGTGTCGAGCAGCGCGCCATGGTTCTTCACCGCATCGGCGAAGGAGGCGAAGACGACGCCCTTTGGCAGCGCCTCGGAGGTCAGCGTGTTGCGTGCCATTGGCGCGCCAGGTGTGACCGCAGCCAGCAGGGCGTCCAGCTTCATCGTCCCGAGTTCGATCCGGCGCCAGTTCTCGTCCCATCGGTTTGGCGGCGGCGTGTCGCGAAACACGCGTAGCGCCTCGAGGCGCCGGGCGGTCATCGCCGCGGGCTCGTTGCGGGCCGCCGAGAAAGCTTCAACCGCCTCGCGGTTTATCGCGCCGGGCTTGACAACCGGCGCGGGTTTCAAATTGACAATCGCCATCGCTCAACCCACCGTCCCTTCCATCTGCAGCGCAATCAGACGGTTCATCTCCACCGCGTATTCCATCGGGAGTTCCTTGACCAGGGGCTCGATAAAACCCGACACAACCATCGTGCTGGCCTCTTCCTCGGTCAGGCCGCGGCTCAT
>JBKJQK010000445.1:0-2584 GCA_046594095.1 Anaerolineae bacterium
GGCCAAGCACCCGGAAATTCGTCGGGCCGCCGCGGTCTTCTTCATCGTCGCCTTCGCGACCGCCGCCATCGCTGGCGCGTTCGGCGCCTTCATCACCAAGGCCGCCCCGCTGCACTAGGCGATCCCAAACCCAAACCCAGTGTTCTTCACGAAGAACGATAGGAGATAGTCATCATGCAGAAAGTAGCAAATGCCCCGGTCGCGCAGCGCGTCACGATCGAAACCAAGTCCGAAGAAATGGCCATCGCTGAAGTCGCCACCGGCCCCGCGGCCGCGACCTTTATCGCCGGTGGCGTGGGCGCCGCCGCCCTCGGCTTGATCATCCCGCTGAGCGAGGCGATCCCGGCCTTTAAGACCTGGTTGACCTTTGACAAGGGCGTCGGCCCGTTGTCCGGCAAGACCATCCTCCCGATGGTGATCTTCCTCGCGGTGTGGGCTGTCCTCGGCTTCATGTGGCGGGGCAAGAACAGCAACCTGCGCACGGCCATCACGGTTGGCATCGTTGGCCTCGTGATCGGCCTGCTCGGAAGCTTCCCTCCGATCTACGATCTCTTCACCGCCAAGTAAGGCGATTACGGACGCTTATCCCCCCGGCGTCCGTTGTTGTGCGCCGCTGCAATCTGGCTTGTCCAGGTTGCGGCGGCGCTTTCTTATTCCGGCGCGCGCTTGTCGCCCAGATGGTGCTCGACCGCATACACCGCAAGTTCCACCCGATTGCTCAAATGCAATTTCTCGAGGATCGCGCTCACGTAGTTGCGAACCGTCTTCTCGCTCAGGTTCAGGATCTCGCCAATTTCGGCATTGCCCAGACCGCGGGTGAGCTGGGCAAGCACATCCATCTCCCGGTCCGATAGCTCGCGGAACGCGTCGGCGTCGTTCTTGCGGTCGGCTTCGCGCACGCGGGCCAGCAGCCAGGCCGTCGTGCGCGGATCAAGCAGAGCTTCCCCGCGCGCGGCAGCGGTGATGGCGCGCAGAAGCTCGGCATTGCCGACCTGCTTGAGCACATACCCGACCGCGCCGGCGCTGATGGCCCGGACGATCAGCTCGTCGTCGGCGAATGAGGTCAGCATCACGACCCGCATGTCGGGCAGTTCCAGGACGATCTGGCGGGTCGCCTCGATCCCGCCCTCGCCGGGCATGCGGATGTCCATCAGGATCACGTCGGGGCGCAGGCGCAGTGCCTCGCGGACCGCGCTCGCCGCGTCGCCTGCCTCGCCCACCACCTCCATATCCGGGCGGTCGTTGATCAGCGTCATGAGCCCGAGGCGCACAATCTCGTGGTCGTCGACCAATAGCACGCGGATCTTGGGTTGGCTCATCATCGTTCCTCCTTCCACGGCACGTCCAGGGCTACCCGCGTGCCGCGTCGTCCGGCATCGCTCACATCCAGCGTTCCGCCGAGCAAACGAGCTCGGTCGCGCATGTTGCGCAGGCCGTAGCCCGCCCGCACCTCGCGGGGCAGACCGGCGCCGTCGTCCTCCACGCTAACCCGCAGCCGGCCGCCCTGGCGGCCCGCTTCAATCGACACATGCCGCGCGCCGGCGTGGCGCACCACGTTGGACAAGGCCTCATTCACAATACTGGTGATATGGTCGGCTCGCTCGGCCGCGACGTTCTCGTCCGCTGGCAGGTCGTAGCGCAGCTCAATCTCGACAAAAGGCGCGAAGCGCGGATCGTCGGCCATTGCCCGCAGGGCCTCGAGTAGGGAGACGCCCGAGGGGGCCGCCCGCAGTTCGCCCAGGTTTCGCCGTAGCGCCGTGACCGCGTCGCGCAGCACGCTCATGGCCTTGTCGAGCCGGTTCGCCAACGGCGTTGACGGCGGAGCGAGTGACTGAGCGGATTCGACCAGCAGGCCGGCGGTGTAGACCAATTGGATTGCCCCGTCATGGAGGTCGCGCCCGATTCGCTCGCGCTCGGTTGCGAGAATCTGTTGCTGTTCCATGCCTTCAAGGAGCCGGGTGGTCTCCAGTTCGAAGACTTCGAGTGCCCGGATAATAGTGACGGCCAGGAAGAAACCGGATAGTGAGCGGAAAATGCTGACCGGCAGACCAAAAGCCTCCTGAAACGCCTGAGTGTTCAGCCATTTCCCGGGCGGGAAGTCGACCGGCGGCACGACAAACCCACCGAAGAAGGCGTACACGATAAGCGAAAACCCGGCGATGCGCAGGGCATTGACGATGGCGGGCACTTTAAGCGGGGCGATCCGTTCCAGGGCATGGCGGCGCAGGCCATAGGCGGACAACAGGGCGGCCGGCACGCCAATCAAATACCGGGCCAGCGCGTTCGAAACACGCTGCCACTCTCCAAATGAGGCGGCCAGCGGAAGAATGACATACAACGACCCAAAGAACCACAGTCCCAGGATGCCGAGGGGAGCCCAGGTCACCAGTCGGCTCGCAATCCGCTGGTCCTGAAACACGCGCAAAAGCGACAACCCGAATTCGAGCAGACAGGCAAACGAGGCGCCCAGCATCAACAGATGGAGGAGCAGAAATAGCTGGGTCAGGGGCTCGCCGACGAAGCGGGATTGAATCGGAATAAAAATGTCGCCCCATTCGTACAAGCCATGGATGAGGCCAAATGC
>JBKJQK010000477.1:0-13442 GCA_046594095.1 Anaerolineae bacterium
GGCCAGGGCCTTCCAGGCCGGCCGCTGGGTGAGCGTGAGTTGGGTCATGAGGCGTTTCTCCTTCGCGCGCTCAGATGCGCAGGCTCTTGTCGGCCAGGGGCGGAATGATCTCGTCCACGACGCGGGCGATCCGTTTGGCCCGCGTCTCGGGTGTGCGCGCGGCATCGACGTAGGCCAGCACCTGCCGCTGCATCGAGACCGTCTGGGCCTCAAGGGTAAGCAGCCCCTCGGCCGGGCCGGCCTCGAGCGCCTGGCGCAGGTCGTCGGGGAGCTCGGGCGCGGTCCGGGCGGGATCGGGCTCCAGGTCAAACGAAATGTTCGAGCCCGTGTCCGCCCCGATCGTCCGCAGGGCCTTGACCGGCAGCACGAGCCGAAAATCGCCGCCCTTGACAGGGATCAGGGTGGTCCGGATGCGCTCTTTGCCCAGGGAAACAATGACGGGCGGATAGCGGCCCTCGCCCATTGCCCGCCCGGTTTCGGCGTCAATCAACGCGCAACGCTGAACGCCAACCCTGTGAATCGTCACCCGGATGCGGGTCATGCCTGTCCTTCCATACGACCCAGTCTAGACGGCATCGTCGATCTCGGCAAACTGGAGCGACCACAGGTGTTGATACAACCCGCCCGCGGCCAGCAATTCGGCGTGGGTGCCCTGCCCGACGATCCCGCCGCGCTGGAGGACGATGATCCGGTCGGCCCGCTGGATGGTCGTCAGCCGGTGGGCGATGACAAAGCTCGTGCGCCCGCGCATCAGGCGCTCGAGCGCCTCCTGGACCAGCCGCTCGGACTCCGTATCGAGCGACGAAGTGGCCTCGTCCAGGATCAGGATGCGCGGATCTTTGAGCAGCATCCTGGCGATGGTGATCCGCTGGCGCTGACCCATTGACAGCTTGACGCCCTTCTCGCCAACGATCGTGGCGTAGCCCTCGGGAAAGCTGGCGATGAAGTCGTGGGCGTTGGCGGCCATCGCCGCCGAAACGATATTGGCCTCGCTGGCGTCCAGCCGGCCATACTGGATGTTCTCGCGGATCGTCCCGCCAAACAGGAAGCTCTCCTGCGGGACCAGCCCGATCTGTTCGCGCAGCCCGCGCAGATCAAACTCGCGGGTGTTGCGGCCGTCGATGCGGATTACGCCCGAGGTCGGCTCGTAGAAGCGCGGGATGAGGTTGACCAGGGTCGTTTTGCCCACCCCGCTCGGGCCGACGATGGCGATCGCCTCACCCGGGCTCGCGGTGAGGGTCATCCCGCTCAGCACCGGCTGCCCGTCGTCGTAGGCAAAGCCAACGTCCTCGAAGCGCACTTCTCCGCGCAACGGCCCCGGAATGATCGCGCCGGGAACGTCGACAGGCTCGGGCGCCGCATCGATGAGCTCGAACAGCCGGCGGGCCGCGCCGAGCGCCTCGCGCAGCTTCGCGTACAGCCCGGCAAACTCGCCGAGCGGGCCGGCGACCATGAACATGTAGAACAGAAAGGCGACCAGCTCGCCGGGGGTCAGTTCGCCCCGGGCGACCTGCCGGCCGCCAAACCAGAGCAGAAAGGTCAGCGCGCCAAAGCCCAGGAAGCTGATCAAGGGCACGAAGGCGGCCCGCACCCGCGCCCGCTGGATGGCCGTGCCATACGCGGCTTCCACCCGGGCCGCGAAACGCCCGCGCTCAAACGCCTCGCGGGCGAATGACTTGACCACCCGGATGCCGGACAACATCTCTTCCAAGACGACCATCGATTCGGCCAGGCGGTCCTGGACGGCGGTGGACAGGCCCTCGAGCCGGCGCCCGAAGAAGAAGCCGACCAGCATGACCGGCGGGATGAGGGCGAAGATGACCAGGGTCAGTTGGGCGTTCATCACCAGCATCAGGACGATCCCGCCGATGAAGCTGATCAGTTGGCGGAGCAGGCTGATGGGCGTGTCGGTGATCGCCTCCTGGGTGACGGTGACGTCGTTGCTGATCCGCGACACGATCTCGCCGGTCCGCCGCTCGGCGAAGAAGCGCAGGGGCAGGATCTGGACCCGCGAATAGACCAGCAAACGCAGGTCGGCGATGATGCGCTGGCCCACCCGGGCCATCAGAAACGAGTTCCCGACCGAGAGCACGCTCTGAATCACAAACAGGCCCAGCAGGCCCAGCGCGATTTGATCGAGTTGGACGGCGCTTCCGGTCACAAACACACCGTCGATCAACCCGCGGATGGCGGCCGGGAGGGCCAGGGTGATGAGGCTCGCGATGGCGAGCAGCACGGCGGCGACGGCCAGCGTCCGCCAGTGCGGGACGATCAGCCCGGCCAGGCGGCGCAGGTCGGCCCGGGTTGCGGGAGAGGGAGGCTTGAGTTTCAAAAGTAGACGCTATGCTACCCGCCCCGGGCAAGCTTGCGTTTTCAGTTCGATCGTATTACGATATCGCCATCGATCATCATGCAAACAGTAACCGTCTCCCCAAAGTTCCAGGTCGTCATCCCCCTCGCGGTGCGCCAAGCCATGGGTCTCAAACCCGGACAAAAAATTCAGGTAATCCAATTGGGCAACCGAATTGAGCTTATTCCCGTGATCAAGGCCAAAAAGCTACGCGGCTTCTTGAAAGGCATCGACACGACGATCGAGCGCGACGACGACAGGATATGAACGTCATTGACTCATCAGTCTGGCTGGAGTATTTCGCCGATGGGCCTCAGTCAGCGGCATTCGCCTCGATCATTGAACACCCGGAAATGCAGATCGTGCCAACGATAACGCTTTATGAAGTGTTCAAGCGCGTCGCGCAACAGCGAGGCGAAAACGACGCGCTTCAGTCGATTGCAACGATGATGCAGGGAGCCGTCGTGGAGCTTTCTCCCGCGCTGGCTCTCTCGGCCGCCCGTTTGTCACCGCAATTGCGGCTTCCGATGGCCGACAGCATCATTCTCGCGACTGCCAGGGCATACGATGCAGTCCTATGGTCGCAGGACGAGCACTTCGCCGGCATCCCTGGGGTGCGCTTCGTCCCCAAACGCGGCTAGCAGCTGTCCCAAGAACATCCGGAGAGATCGTTCTGAAAACGTGGGGGGGGGCGCCCAAGAACGCGTCGGAAACTCGCGAAGACCTCGCGGGTCCGGAATACCCGCGAGGTCCAATGGGCGCGCTCAGCCCGGCGCCACGAACTTGCCCCAGCCGGGCACGCCGATGACGTTGCTCCCGCGCGCGACCAGTCGCCCGCGCACGATCGTGTGGGTGACTGAGCCGCGCACAGGCAGCCCGTCCCACATCCGGGCGGCGCCGCGGGCGCGGGTCAGCCACTGGCTTGTGTCAATCCGGCTCTCTCCGCGCAGATCGACGAGGGTGAAGTCGGCGTCCGCGCCGACGGCGATCGCGCCCTTGCGCGGATACAACCCGAAGATCTTCGCCGCGTTGGCGCTGGTCAAGGCCGCGAACTGTGACAGGCTGAGCCGGCCGTCGGCGACGGCGGTCAGCATGAGCGGCACGAGCGCCTCAAGCCCGGGCGCGCCGGGCGGGACCGCCCACATGTCATTCCAGTGCGGCTCCTTTTCCTCGGCCAGGAAGGGCGAGTGATCGCTGCACACCAAGTCGATCTCGCCCCGCCGCAGCCTCTCCCACAGACCGGCGACCAGCTCGGCGGACCGCAGGGGCGGATTGGTCTTGGCGTACGGCCCGTGCTGGTCGAACAGCGCATCGGTGACGAACAGATACTGCGGGCAGGTCTCGACCGTGACGGCCTGGCCCCTCCGGCGGGCTTCGGTGATCAAGTCGACGCTGTGCGGGCTCGAGCAGTGCACGATGTGCAGACGCGCGCCGGCGGCCCGGGCGAGGGCCAGACACTGGGCCACGCAGGCCTCCTCGACGATGGGCGGGCGGGCGTTGGGATGGCTGCGCGGGCCGTTCTCGCCGGTCGCCTTGATATCGGCGCTGAGCCGGTCGATGAGCCAGGCATCCTCGGCGTGGACGGCGGCGGCCAGGCCGGTCTTCGCCACGGCCTCGAGGGCGCGAAAGTAGTCGCCGGTGTCGGGGCAGCAGATGCCTTTGAACTCGCGCTCGCGGCCGGCCGGAGTTCGCGTTCGGAAACTCTTGAACGCGCAGGCGCCGGCTTCGGCCAGGCCGGCGATGTCATCAAGGTTGTCGCCGGCCGCCCCCCCGTACAGCCCGAAGTCGATATAGGCCTTTGGCTCGGCGATGGCGACCCGGGCGCGCAGGATGCCGCCGGTGTGGACCGAGGGCGTCGAGACCGGCATTTCGAGCAACGTGGTGATACCACCCGCGGCCGCGGCCGCGGTGCCCGAGGCGAAGTCCTCGCGCTCGTTGCGGCTGGGATCGCGCAGATGGGTGTGGGTGTCGATCACGCCCGGCAGGACGAACAGGCCCGCCGCGTCGATACGTTCGTCGGCCTCAGGCAGCGCGCCGGCGGCGCCCAGACCGATGATCCGGCCGTCGCCGATGGCGATGTCGAGGCGTTCCTCACCCGAAGG
Source organism: Anaerolineae bacterium (assembly GCA_046594095.1). GTDB lineage: Bacteria > Chloroflexota > Anaerolineae > J036 > Brachytrichaceae > Brachythrix. The sequence continues at coordinate 4,453 of JBKJQK010000477.1, forward strand.
CGTGACGACGGTCGCGCCAGTGATGATGGTGACAACGGTCATGAGTTCCGTCAAGCCACATCCAGCAGCTTCAGCCGGCGCAGGATGTCCTTGAGATCGCCCAGGGTACCCTCGTCAAGCGGCGAGGATGGCGCCCGGACCAGCGTGGTCGCCAGCCCGCCGCGCCACTGGTAGATCACTTTGCGGATCGCCAGGTTTATCAGGGGCTGGTTCTCGAATCGGATGAGCGGGCAATAGCGGAAGAAGACCTCAGTCGCGCCCTCGATGTCGCCGGCGCTATAACGTTTATAGATATCGACCAGGATCTCCGGGAAGCCAAAGCCGGTCATGGTCCCGACCGCGCCGCGCTTGAGCTCTTCGAGAAACATCATCCCGCCCAGCCCGCCAAACACGCGCAGATCGGGGTTGGCCGCCAGGGCTCGGGCGACCTTGGGCGGCGAGGGCTCATCCTCGAGCTTGAGCCAGCGGCACTTCGGCGCCTCGCGGGCCAGCGCGGCGATGAACTCGACCGACATGTAGACCCCGACGCTGGTCGGGTGATCCTGGACGACGATGGGCAGATCCACGGCCTCGGCGACGGTGAGGTAGTGCCGGCGCAGGGCGGCGTCGTTGACCGGGCGGGCCAGACGCGGCGCGGCGACCATGACCGCCTTCGCGCCGAGCGCCTGGGCCTGGCGCGAGAAACTCACGCAGCGTTCGGTCGCGTCGTGCGATGTGCCCACGCAGATCGGGATGCGCCCGTCGGCGGCGGCCACAAACGCGGCCACACTGCGGGCGCGCTCATCGTCGGAGAGCTTGGCCCCTTCGCCCATTACCCCGAGGATGGTCATTCCCTGCACGCCCAGACCGGCCACGAAGTCGGTCAGAGTCCGGATTCCCGGCTCGTCGAGACTGCCATCGGCCCGCCACGGGGTCGGGACGATGTTGTATACGCCCCGCAGAAAGTCTTCGCTCATGGTCCTCTTTGCGCGGCGCCGCGGGCTGGCTTCAGCCCCGTGACACGCGCGCGAACTGCCGCTTGCCAACCTTGAGCACGACCGGCGCGCTCAAGTCCAACGATTCCTTCCAATCCGCAATTTTGCGGCCGTCCACGGTCACCCCGCCACCCTCGATCAGCCGGCGGGCCTCGCTCTTCGATTTCGCCAGCTTGGCGTCGGCAATCACGTCGACGATGTTCGCAGAGCCCGTCACCGCAAAGTCCGGAATGTTTTCCGGGACGTCCTTGTCGCGGAAGCGACTCACGAAGTCGTGCTCGGCGCGCTGGGCCAGGTCCGGATCGTGAAAGATTGCGACGACTTCACGGGCCAGCTCCATCTTGATGTCGCGCGGGTTGATCGCCGGGTCGGCGATCCGGCCGCGGACCTCCTCAAGCATGGGGGGGGTGTAGCGGGTGACCAGCTCGAAGAAGACCTGAATCGCGGAATCGGGGACGCTCATCACTTTGCCATACATGTCCTCGGGCGTGGCCATGATAGGGATGTGGTTGCCCAGCGACTTGGACATCTTGACCACCCCGTCGGTCCCGGGCAGGATCTTGATGAAGATGCCGATTTGCGGGCGCTGGCCGGCGGCCTCCTGGAGTTTGCGCCCGGCCGTGAGGATATTGAAGAGCTGGTCGCTGCCGCCCACCTGGACGTCGGTCTCCTGAGCGACGGCGTCGTAGCCCTGCATCAGGGCGTAAAAGGTCTCATGCAGGTAGATCGGCTCGCCCTTCTCCAGTCGCTGGGCGAAATTCTCGCGCGACATGAACTGCTGGACGGTGAAATTCTGGGCCAGCCGGATCACGTCGACAAAGCTTAACTCGCTCAGCCACTCCGCGTTGAAGCGAACCCGGGTCCGCTCGCGATCCAGGATCTTGAAGGCCTGCTCGCTGTAGGTCCGGGCATTGTGGGCAACCTCCTCGGAGGTCAGTTGCGGGCGGAGCTTGTCCTTGTCGGAGGGATCGCCGAGCAGGCTGGTGTAGTTGCCGATCAGAAACGTGACGTCATGGCCTAGCTCCTGGAACTGCCGAAGCTTGCGCATCGTGATCGTGTGACCCAGATGAAGATCGGCCGTGCGCGGGTCGTAGCCGCAATAGATTTTGAGCGGCCGGCCGGTCCTTTGGCTGTCCTCCAGCCGCGCCCGAAGTTCGCGGGCCATGGTTGTGGCCATCTGGGGATCGCCATATTCAGTGCCCTGCATAAGGAGGGCCACTTGTTCGTCAAGCGTCAATTGCGGTGGCATAACGGCATTATTGTAATGGAACTAGTAGCCTCGCTCGAAGTCCACCTCGTTCATCAACGGCTCTCCGGCGACAAAGCGGCGGTAGTTCTCGATGAAGATGTCGGCCACCCGGCTCTGATAGTTGGGCGTAACGCCGGAGATGTGCGGGGTCATCAAGACGTTTTCCATCGTCCAGAACAGGCTGGAATCCGGCAGCGGCTCGGTATCGAATACATCCAGAGCGGCCCCGGCGATACGGTTGGCCCGCAAAGCCTCGATCAAAGCCGGCTCGTCGATGATCGCGCCGCGGGCGATGTTGATCAGATACGCGCCCGGCTTCATCTTGGCCAGCGCGGCGGCGTCGATCATCCCGCGCGTCTCGGTCGTCAGCGGCGCGCAGATCACGACGAAATCGGCCTGCCGCAGAATGGCGTCCGTTTTGTCGCGATCCACCCAGGTCACGCCCGCGTCACCGGCGTTGCGGGCGCTGCGGGTGGCCATCACCCGCATGTCGAAGGCCGCGCACAGCCGGGCGATGCGGGCGCCGATCGATCCGTATCCGATCAGCCCGACGGTCGCGCCGGCCAGTTCCTGCATCTGGTAGTTCAACCGGTCCGCCGGCCAGGATCCTACCGTCCGCCAGCGTTGGAGCGCCGCGGACCGGTGGGCCAGGTTCAGCATCATCATCAGTATGTACTCGGCCATGTTGATGGCGTGGACGCCAGCCGAAGTGGTCAGGCGGACGTCGCGGCGCTCGACAAAGAGCGGCTGGTTGACAACAAAATCCACGCCCGCCATGTTGCCCTGCATCCAGCGCAGGTTCGGGACCTGGGCGGGCAGCGGCAGCCGCTGGGCGGTATAGAGGATGTCAGTCGCGGCCAGGACATCCGGCGGAACGTCCGCCAGCCTCGCGTACTGGGTGACCACGGCCCCGGGCATACCGGCCCTGAGACGGGCAAGTATCTCATCCGTAAACGTGTGGACGGAAAGGACATTCATGGTCGGATTGATGAAAAAAGGCCTGATGGGTGGTTACCCATCAGGCCTTTGATGATGCGATTTGGTTTAGCGAATCGCCTTCTCGGTCTTGATGTCGAAGACATGGATGTTGTCCATGTTGAACGCCATATTGACGGTGTTGCCAACCCGGCCCTTGGAGCGCGGGTCGACGCGGGCGAGGAAGTTCTTGTCCTTCGCATTCAGGTACAAGATGACTTCGTTGCCCATCAACTCGGTGACTTCGACCTTGGCCTCGACCATTTCCTTGTCGATGCCCACGGGGGCGTACTCGGGATCGTGCACATCCTCGGGCCGGATGCCGAAGATGACTTCCTTGCCCATGTGGCTCTTGAGCGGGACCGCCTTAAAGCCCGGCACCTTGACCCGGAAGACACCGGTGTCCACATACATGTCGCCATCGCCACCGGTCAGCGTGCCCTTGAACATGTTCATCGAGGGGCTGCCCATGAAACCGGCCACAAACAGGTTGTCCGGCTTGTCGTAAAGCGCCTGCGGAGTGTCGATCTGCATCAGCACTCCGTCTTTCATCACGGCAATCCGGGTACCCATCGTCATCGCCTCGACCTGGTCGTGGGTGACGTAGATAAAGGTCGTGCCGAGCTGCTGGTGCAGCTTGCTGATCTCAGCGCGGGCCTGCACGCGGAGTTTGGCGTCCAGGTTCGATAGCGGCTCGTCCATGAGGAAGACCGCCGGGTTGCGCACAATCGCGCGGCCGACCGCCACGCGCTGGCGCTGGCCGCCGGACAGCTGCTTGGGCTTGCGATCAAGCAGGGCCTCGATGCCCAGGCGCTTGGCCGCTTCCTTGACCCGCTTGTCGATTTCGGGCTTGGCCACCTTGCGCAGCTTGAGGCCGAAAGCCATGTTGTCATAGACCGACATGTGGGGGTAAAGGGCGTACGACTGGAACACCATCGCGATGTCGCGATCCTTCGGCGGGACGTCGTTGACGACCCGGTCGCCGATATAGATCTTGCCATCGGTGATTTCTTCCAGACCCGCCAACATGCGGAGCGAAGTCGTCTTGCCGCACCCGGAAGGGCCGACGAAGACCAGGAACTCCCGATCGTTGATCGAGATGTTCAAGTCGCTTACGGCGGTCACATCTCCGTAACGTTTGTACACGTGCTCAAACACAACGCTAGCCATGAAGCTGCCTCCAGATTAACTTTCCAGCGAATTTGGTAATTGGTTTTGGTAATCGCCGGACAGGCTGAATTGTATCCAGGTTGCGAAAGTGCGCAACCGGATCGCTGCCGGCGGACAGCGGACCACGGCGGTCTGCCGGCCGCCCTCCCGCGCCTATAATCCAACCCTCCATGCGCGTCACCGTCATATTGCCGACCTACAACGAGGCCGACAACATTTCCCTTCTGCTCCCGGAACTCCTGGCCTTGCCTCTGAGCGTGTGCGTCGTGGATGACAATTCACCGGATGGAACGGGCGAAATCGCGGCGGAATGGGCGGCCCGCGAGTCGCGCGTCTCGGTCGTCCGCCGGGCAGAAAAGCTGGGCCTGGGCACGGCCTATTTGGCCGGTTTCGCGTGGGCGCTCGAGCATGGGGCTGAGGCAGTGATGACGATGGACGCGGATTTCTCGCACCATCCGCGCTACATACCGGCCATCCTGGCGGCGGCCGAAAACGCTGATGTCGTCATTGGTTCGCGCTACATCCCGGGCGGAGATGTGCTGTATCCGTTCTACCGCCGCTTTTTGAGCAAGACGGCCAATTTTGTCGCCCGAGCCGCGCTGGGCCTGCGCGCCCATGACTGCACGGCCGGTTTCCGGCTCTACAGGGCCGACGTGCTGCGCGAGGTGCCCCTCGACCGGATCCGCTCGAATGGCTACTCCTTTCTGGTCGAGATGCTGACCTTCGCCCAGCGCGCCGGCATCCGAATCGCCGAGGTTCCCATCATCTTCGCCGATCGCGAGCGCGGCGTCTCAAAGATATCCTCGCGCGAAGTGGCCAAAGGGATGTTGACTGTCGGCCGCCTTTTCCGAGACCGGCTGCTGAGCCGTTTGTAGAATCCGACCGATGCGCGCCCCTTCCAAACGCCTGCTGACCGGTTGCGCAATCGCGCTTGCGAGCTGGACCTTTCTGGTGGCCGGGCTTGCCGCGCGCAGCCTGTGGGTCGACGAGTACTTCAGCGTGGCCATGACGGGCGGCGGGCCATTGGATGCCGCGGCCGCCGCGCTGAGCGACTTCCATCCGCCGCTGTATTTCATGGCCCTCAATCTGTGGCGCAGCGCTGCGGGAAACTCCGAATTCGGCCTCCGCGCGCTATCATCCATCGGTGGCATCCTGGCCGTGACCCTGATGGGGCCTGTCGCCGCGCGGACCCACGGCCGTCGCTGGGCGATCCCGGCGATGCTGGCCCTGGCCGTGGCGCCAGCCGCGATCGAGTTCGGGCGAATGGCGCGCTATTACTCTTGGGTGATGGCGCTCGGCCTGCTGGCGACCTGGCTGATGCTCCGTGCGATTGAGGCCGGTCCACGCGCAACGCAGATTCGCCGCTGGGCGGCCTATGCCGTGGCCGGCGTCTTCCTCGCCTATACCTTCTATTTCGGAGCGGCGCTGCTGATCGGACACATCGCCTGGATTCTCGCTTGCCGGCCGGCGGAACGAGCCACTTTCGTGCGGGTCCTGGCGGGCTGGCTCGGCGCGATCGCCGTGATCGGGCTGTGCTTCGCCCCCTGGCTGATCACCGCGGTGGGCCGTCAGGTGCAGAGCCTGGCCGCTGGCGCTGGCGCTGAGCTGTCACGGAGCGCCTTCGGGCTCCTCGCCGGGCTCGGCATGTCAGCCTACACATTTGCCGTCGGCGAGACGATATTCCCGTGGAATCCGCTGGCGGTCGCGGGGCTGATCGCGGTCGCGGCGCTGGTCGCGCGCGCGGGCCCCCGCGGGCGGGCTTTGCTGGCTGTGGCCGCGATCCCGATCCTGCTTCTCGCCCTCGCAACGACGACAGTGGCGACGTCCACCCCCTTTCTTAACGTGCCGGTCCGCGGATTGTTTGCCCTGCCATATGCGCTACTGGGGTTGCTGGCCGGCTTCAGCCGGATTGAACAGGGCTGGGCGCGAATCGCCGTTGGGATCGCGATCGGGATGGCCTGGCTGGCAGGCAACATCAATTACGCTCTCGACCAGCAGTTGCTCAACCCCATCTACAACACACCCTCGCGCCAGGCCGCCGACCTGATCGCCCTTCAAGCGCGCCCGGGCGACCTAACCCTGAGCGAGTTCGATACCGTTTTCGGCTACTACGCGGCCCGGGTCGGGCCGCTGCCCTACCGGGAGCTACAACCATTGTCCGAGACGACGGCCGCGCTACAAAGCCAGCGCCCGCCCAGGCTTTGGCTGATCGTCCTCGGGCGCGACCGGACCCGGGATGAGGATGAGAACCGCCTTCGGGCCGCCCTCGGCGCCGCCTACCGGGCCGCCGATCCGGTCTGCCTCGCGCCGATTGACCCGCTGTACATGCGGCTGAAGAGCGCCGTCCTACGCCGGTCGACCTATGATTGCCGGTTGAGCATCGAACGGTATGATCTCGTCCCATAGCGACGCCGGAGCCGCTACACGCCATGCTGAAGGGTTTCACCCGTTTGTCTCGCCCCACGCGCTGGGCGCTGCTGATTGCCGCGGCAGCCTGCGGACTGGTCCTCGCCGGTCGATCGCTGTTGCGTCGCGCGCAGTTGAAACAGCCAGTCTGGAGGTGATCGCCGCGTGCGGGGTAATCACGTTGGGCCTGGGGCGCGAATTCGTGTATCCAACCCTGGCCACGCCTCTGGCGATGAACAACCTCTACGAACGGCAATATCAGATGGGCCGGTTCGCCCGCGACCATTGGCGGGCCCCGGTCGCGGTCAACGATCCAGGCTGGGTGTCGTATCGCAACCCGAACTATGTGCTGGATCTGGGCGGGCTGGCCTCGCTCGAAGCCCGGCGCTCCCGGGCAATGGGTTGGCCCGCTGGCGGCCCTCTACGGCGTCCGTTTCGCGATGGTCCACCTTGAGTGGTTCCCGAAGGAAAAACAAGCTTGATCACACAAAGACTCATTTCTGGGAACCGGCGCTTGCGCGCGGCGATCGCGGCCGTCGCGCTGCTGGCTGGCTGCGCGGCCGGGCCTACGCCTGTGCCGACGGCCATCCCTGTTCCGACGGCCCTGAACCCGACATCGACGGCCCTTCCGCCCACCGCCACGCCGGCGTCATCAGCCTCGCCCACCGGCGGCATGATCGCTGCTCCGACCGCTACGGCGATTCCTCCGACCCGGATTAGCCCAACGGATATGAAAGCCCTGAATGACCGTCTCCTCCAAGCCGCCGAAGCGGGTGACGTCAAGAGCGCGCGCAGGGCGTTGAGCGCCGGCGCCGACATTAACACTCGCGACGGCCGCGGCCGCACGCCGGTCATGGCCGCCACCCACGGTAATCGGGTCGAAATTGTCCGAGCCCTGCTGGCGGCCGGCGCCGACGTCAACCTCCGTGACGATCTGCAGGACAACCCGTTTCTGTATGCGGGGGCGGAGGGCCTGCGCGAGATCCTCGATCTGGCGATCGAGGTCAGAGCCGATACACGACTCACCAACCGTTTTGGCGGGACCGCTTTGATTCCAGCCGCCGAGCGCGGACACGTCGAAATCATCGAGCTGCTGCTGACCAGGACCGACGTCAACGTCAACCACGTCAACAACCTGGGCTGGACGGCTCTGCTGGAGGCGATTGTTCTGAGCAACGGCGATGCCCGCCACCAGCGCGCGGTCGACCTGTTGATCAAGCACGGCGCCAACGTGAATCTGCCCGACAAACAGGGCGTCACGCCGCTGGCCCACGCGCGCGCCCGCAAGTTTGCCGAGATCGAGCGACTGCTGGTGGCCGCGGGCGCAATGGTCGACGCCGGCGACCGGGCGGTCCGCGATCGGGCCTTGATCGCCGCCTCCAGAAAGGGCGACGTTGGCGTTGTCGGCCAGCTTCTAGCCCAGGGCGCGAGCGTCCGGGCCCGAGATGATTCCGGGGCGACTGCGCTCATCGCGGCGGCGTATGGGAATCATCTGGCTGTGTGCGCGCTGCTGATCAAGGCCGGGGCGGATGTCAACGTCCAGGACAACACAAAGCAGAGCGCGTATCTCATCCCGACCGCGGGCGGCTATCTGGAGCTATTGAGGATGACGCTTGCCGCTGGAGCCGATGTCCGCAGCACCGACAGCTACAACGGCACCGGGCTGATCCGCGCCGCTGACCGCGGGCATGTCGAGATCATCCGCGAACTGCTCAAGACGCCGATCAAGATCGATCATGTGAACCGGCTGGGCTGGACGGCCCTGCTCGAGGCGATCATCCTGGGCGACGGCGGCCCGCGCCACACCGAGGTGGTGCGGCTGCTTGTCACGGCCGGCGCAGACGTCAATCTCGCCGACGGCGGCGGTGTCACGCCACTGGCGCATGCCAAACGAAACGGACAGGCGGCCATCATCGCCATCCTGACCGCGGCGGGAGCGAGAGAGTAACCATCCAGGTCAGTGGCGTTCCTCACGGCGATCGCGCGTCCAGGGTGACGGATACCGAACGCGCTGATATAGCGGTTCCACCGCCGCGCGCGAGAAACCCAGCCCTTCGAGGGTGCCTCCGACACCCGCCGGCGCGGCCGCATACACGCCCAACGCGTCATGGGTCAGAACGGTCGCCCGTGCGGGTCCATCCCCGGCCAGCAAGCCGCCAAGTTCGTAGTCCGGCCCGGCGGTTGGGGCATTCGGCAACGCCAGCGCGAGCTCGACT
>JBKJQK010000540.1:0-7234 GCA_046594095.1 Anaerolineae bacterium
CCCGCTTCACGCCCTATGACACCAGCCAGATGGACATCCCGAACCGGCTGAGTGAGCCCGGGTTCGCCCACTGGCTGGGCAGCGACCACTTCGGGCGCGACATATTCAGCCGCCTTCTGGCGGGCGCGCATCTGTCGTTGCTCATCGGGCTGGTCTCGGTCAGCCTGGCGGTGAGCAGCGGCCTGTTGCTGGGTTTGCCGGCCGGCTTCTTCGGAGGCTGGGTGGATATGCTGGTGATGCGGGCGATGGACCTGCTGTTGTCGTTTCCATCGGTGCTGCTTGCGCTGGGGATCGTTGCCGTCGCCGGTCCGAGCCTGTTCAACGTGATGCTGGCCGTCGGAATCGCATCGATTCCGTCGTATACCCGCCTGGTGCGAGCCTCGGTCCTGACCGTGCGCGGACTGCCGTACATCGAAGCCGCCCGGTCGCTGGGCAGCAACCCGCTCCGGACCATCGTCCGGCACATCATCCCGAACATCCTCGCCCCGCTGATCGTGCTGGCGACGCTGGGCACCGCCGGGGCGATCCTGACCGGCGCCGCGCTGTCCTTCCTCGGGCTCGGCGCGCAGCCGCCGACGCCGGAATGGGGGGCCATGATGAGCGAGGCGCGCAACTACATGCGCCTGGGCTGGTGGTTGACGGTCTTCCCCGGCCTGGCGATTGCGATCACGGTCCTGGCCCTCAACCTTTTGGGTGACGGCCTGCGTGATCTGCTCGATCCGTACATGCGGCACAGCCTTTGACCGCGCTGCAGGAGTTTGACGCATGCAGGCTATTCTGAGCGCGCCGGCGCGCCCCAATCGAATCGAGTTCCAAGAAGTGCCCGAGCCATCGCCTTCGCGCGACGAAGCCATCGTCGCCGCGCGGGCGGTCTCGCTCAATCGTGGCAATTTCCGCCGATTGGCCTGGGAGGCTGAGGGCTGGTGTCCTGGTTACGACGTCGCGGGCGAGGTTGTCCGCGCCGCCGCCGACGGGAGCGGCCTCGCAGTCGGGATGCGGGTGGCCGGGCTCGTGCCAGCCGGGGCGTGGGCCCAGCGAGTCGCAGTCCCGACCCGGCGGCTGGCCGCCATCCCGGACGGCGTGTCGTTCGAAGCTGCGGCGGCGCTGCCGGCGGTCGGGATGACGTGCATCGTTTCCCTTGCCCATGGCGGCTCACTGCTCGGACGGCGCGTGCTCGTCACCGCCGCGGCCGGGGGTGTGGGCCGGATCGCGATCCAACTCGCGCGGCTGGCCGGCGCGCGCGTGACCGCCCAGATCGGACGGCCCGAACGAGCCGCGGGGCTCGCCGAGTTGGGCGCCGAAGCGGTTGTTTTGAGCGTGGATGAGGCCGAAAGACCGTTTGATCTGGCGATCGAGTCCATTGGCGGCGCCACGCTCGCCCAGGCGCTGGCCTGCATGGCTCCGGGTGGCACGGTCGTCTCGCTGGGCGCGTCTTCGGATGAACCAACGACGTTTGACGTGCTGGCGCTGGTGCGGCGCGGCGCGATTACGCTGTATGCCCTGAGCCTGTTCCAGGAGATGGAACGCCAGGGCGTGGGAAGCCGCGAGCTGGGCGATTTGCTGGAGCTTGTTGCGGCGGGCAAGCTGGATCCACAGATTGGACTGCAGGGCAGCTGGCGCGAGATGGGTCCGATGCTGGCGGCGCTCGGCGACCGGCGGGTGACAGGCAAGGCCGTCGCTATTGTCGACTGAGGAAGTCAAACCATGGACGAACAAATCGGAGAGGACGAGGCCACTGCGTTGGCCGCGCTGACCAGCGAGGCTGGGCCCGGGTTGCGCGGCCGGCAGCCCGAGGCCTGGTTGGACCGTCTCGAGGCCGAGCGCTCGCGCATCGACGCGGTTCTGGATTGGTGCCTGACTAACGGGCGGGCCGGCCTGGGCGTCGACATTGCGGGCGAGATCTGGCCGTGGTGGCTAAATCGCGGCCATCTGCCCGAGGGCGTGGCCTGGCTGGGCAGGCTGCTCGACGCGTCGTCCGCTCAGGATCCATCGCCGGGACGCGCGAAGTCCCTAGCGGGGGCGGGCAATCTTGCCTTTCATCAGGGGAAATTTGAGACGTCGACCGTCCGGATGCGCGAAAGCCTGGCGATCTTTGAGGCGCTGGCCGATGCGCGGGGAATCGCCGAGGCCCATGGCGGCCTGTCTCGGGTAGCGATGGCTGTCAATGACGCGAAGGGGATGCGACGCCACAGCCGGATCGCCCTCGAGGCGGCCCGCCAATCGAACTACGAGACCGGTATCGCCATCGCCCTCCATCACATCGCCCACGCCAGCCTGATCGACGGCGATCTCGAGGCGGCCGAGCGGCTGTATGGCGCGAATGTCGAAACCTACCGCGGCATGCGGCGCAGGGATTTGGTGGCTTCGGAATTGCACAACCTCGGGCACGTGGCGTGCCTGCGCGGCGATGTCAATCGGGCGAAGGCGCTCTTCATCGAGAGTCTCGGCGTGGCGGCCGAAATGGGTGGTAACGCCATCCAGCCCTACGACATCATCGGCCTCGGCCGGGTCGCGCTCGCGCTAGGGCAGTCCAAGCTGGCCGCCACGCTGCTGAGCGCGGGAATGACGACTCTGCGAAGTGAAGGAAAGGCCGTTGTGCCGTTGCTGCGGCCCGAGGTGGAACGCGCCATTGCGGTGGCCCGGGCGGCCCTGTCCGCGGACGAGCACGCGGCGGCGGAACAGGCAGGCAGTGGATTGGGCGTGGCTGAAGCGCTGGCGCTGGCCGGCGCCACTGCGGAGAGCAAGCGATAGAATCCCCAGGAAACAACATGCAAAACGTCAAAGCCACTCCCTCCGACACAGACAACGCGCGCAGCCTGGCGGACGCGCTTCGCGACGCGCCGATGCTGCGCCATCCCAATATCCGGGACGAGGTTTATGCGCTTCTCCGACGGCGCATTCTCAGCCACGAGTACGAGCCGGGCTACCGTTTTGACCTGCGCGAGTTATCGGCCCGCTTTGGGATCAGCCAGACCCCGATGAAGGAAGCCCTCCAGCGCCTGGAGATGGAGGGCATGGTGACGATCATCCCGCGCCGCGGCACGTTTGTGGCCACTTTCGACACGCTCGGGATGGCTCAGACCTACGATGTCCGGATTGCGCTGGAGCGCTTTGTCGCTCCCATCGTGATTCGGAACATCACAGGCCCGGATCTGGACAGGCTGGGCGCGTTGTTGTCTCGCATGCGCGAGATGATTCATTCGCCTGAGGCAGCCGCCCTGCTTCCGCAGTACATCGGGCTGGATTTCGAGTTTCATTGCGGCATCGTCGCCCTGGCCCGCAATAGCCGGATGGACGAGATCTATGCCCAGGTGGGCGGCCCGCTGCAGCTCGCCAGGGTCATGACCAGCCTGGGACCCGAGGTGTATGTGAACTACACCGAGCGCGAGCATGCAGCCATCTTCGGGGCGCTCGAAGCGCGCGACGCGGTCGGGCTGGCCAACGCGCTGTCCGAGCACGTGGAGCGGGCCAAGGTCCGGCTGTCCGCCTGGTTCGCGAGGAACAAAATATGATTCGAGTTGGATTGATCGACCTCGACACCTCGCACGCGGGTTTCTTTGTGCCGTTGCTCCATCGGGCTGATGACATTCGGGTCACGGCCGTCTACGATGGCGGCGCGGCGCAAACGCCGGAGTACGTGGCCGGGTTTGCCCGCGAACACGGCATCGAGCGCGTGTGCGCGAGCCTGGAAGAGCTCGCGGCCAGCGTGGATGGCGCGATGATCCTAAGCCAGAACTGGGACCTGCATCTGGAGCGGGCCCGCCCTTTCCTGGAGGCCGGCAAGCCGGTCTTTATCGACAAGCCCATCGTTGGGCGGTTGAGCGATCTGAATGCCCTGATTGCCCTGGCGGACCGGACCGGCGCGCCGCTGATGGGCGGCTCGACCATGCGCTTTTCCGATGAGCTCGTGGCGTTGCGCGAAAAGGTGGCCGGGCTGGGCGGAGCGGTGTCGGCCTTCGCCTCCGGGCCGGGCGACCTGCTGAATTACGGCGCGCATGTCGTCGAGATGGTAATTGCCTTTTTCGGCGCGCGGGTCGAGGCGGTCACCCACATCGGCGGGGATCGCTCGGCGCTGCTCCACTTCGAGCAGCGCGGCGGTCCGCCAGTCCTCGTCCAGCTCTGCAGCGGACAAGTCCTGTCGACTAACGGATGCCTGTTTGCGGTCACCACCGAACGCAGCGTCGAGGTCACCCAGCCGCAGACAGGGTGGACGATGCGCGATTCAGCGTTTCGCGCGCTTTCCCGCTTCTTTCGAGAGGGTGTGCCGGCGGTCTCGTTGGCCGAGTCGCTCGAGGTGGTTCGAATCCTGCTCGCGGCCGCGGAGTCGCGCCGGACCGGCCAACGCATCGCGCTTGCGGACATCCCAGCCGGGGCGGGTTTTGACGGGGCTGCCTACACCCGGGATTTCGCCCGTCTGGGCGCCTTCACGGGTGATGGACTCGCGGCGAGGTCGGTGTATGCATCCTGAAAAGTGGCTGGCCCAACTCATCCAGATTCCCAGCGTCACATCGGCCCACGCCAGCCCGCGCTCGGGTGAGCCGGGCGAGGCCCGGATCGCCGCGCAACTCGCGCGGTGGTTTGCCGATCTGGGCGCCGAGGTCACCCTCGAGGCCGCGCACCCTGGGCGGCCAAACGTCTACGCCACGTGGCGTAATCCGGCGAGTGAGCGCTGGATCGCCCTCGACATCCACACCGATACGGTGGGTGTCGAAGCGATGCCGGGCAATCCGTTCAGCGGCGAGATTCGCGACGACCGGGTGTGGGGACGCGGGGCGGTGGACAACAAGGCCTCGCTCGCGGTGGCGCTGTCGGCGCTGCAGGACATGCGGGCGGCTGGCAAGCGCCCCGCGGCCAATCTCATCATCGCCGCGGTGGTGGATGAGGAGATGACGTTGCGCGGGGCGTATGCGTTTGACGCCTGGCTGCGCGGGCGCGGGATGCGGCTGGATGAGTTGCTCGTCGCGGAGCCGACCCTGTGCGCGCCCTGTTATGGACACATGGGCAGCGGGCGGGTCGAGTTCACCGTGCACGGGGTGTCCACCCATACCGCCCAGCCGCACCTGGGCAAGAACGCCATTGTGGGCGCGGCCCGGATTGCGCTGGCGATGCAGGCCGAGCATGAGCGGCTGCAGACGCTGCCGCCCTCTCCGGTCGGGCGGGGCCAGCTCACCGTCGTCCAGGCGGCGGGCGGACGGGCGCCCAATATCGTCCCCGATCTCGCAACCCTCGGGATCAACCGGCGCGTGACCAGCGATGAGGACGGCCAGGCGACGCTTGAGGGCCTCGCCCAACTGGGCCGGGACGCGGCTGGATTGCCGGTTGATGCGCTGATTCATCCCCCCGTGTCGTCCTTCCTCCAGGATCCCGAGTCCAGCATGGCGCGCAAGTTTGGCGCCTGGTCCGGCGCCGGGCCCGTGACGGTGCCCTATTTCAGCGACGCGTCGGCGTATCGGGCCGATGTGGCGGCCAATATGCTGGTGATGGGCCCCGGCTCAATCGACCAGGCTCACGGCGCCGAGGAATGGGTGGCCGTCAGCGAGATCGAGCGGATGGCGGGGATCTACGCCGCCTGGTGGAGCGAGCCATGAGCCATGAGCCATGAGCCATCATAGTCACCTCATCAGCTAATATAGACCTTGTTTGAGCTCAGCTACACGGCTCATGGCTCATGGCTCATGGCTCATGGCTCATGGCCAAGGCAAACAGCGAATGACTAACCGCTTCTCCCTCACCTTCCTGGGCACCGGCGCCGCGAATGCCTTCCCGGAGGCGTTCTGCCATTGCGACAACTGCGTCGGGGCGCGTGCGCTGGGCGGGCCCAGCCTGCGCAAACGCAGCTCGGCGCTGATCAACGATGACCTGCTGATTGACCTTGGCCCGGACGTGATGACGGCCTGTCAAATCCACGGGCGCTCGCTGATCAACGTCCGCTATTGTTTGCAGACCCACCCGCACTCGGATCATCTGGACGCCACTCACCTGCTCTCGCGCAGCGCCGAATACGGCACCGTCGGAACGCCGCTGCTGCATTTCTATTCCTCGCGCGCGACCGCGCTGCGCGCGGCCTGGAGCGTGGCCCGCGACTTTGAGCCACAGACCCTGCTCGATCCCGAGATCGGCGAGCGGTTGAATGTCCAGTTCCACATCATCGAACCGTATTCGCCGTTTGACGCCGGCCCGTATCGGGTGATTGCCTTTCCCGCCAACCACGACCGGGCCATGGGCTCGCAGCTCTACGCGATCGCGCGCGGGGGCCGGACCCTCTTCTACGGCACCGACACCGCGGCTTTGGACGAGGAGGTGTGGGCGGGCTTCCATCGCCTGGGCCTGCGCTTTGACCTCGTGATCCTTGACCATACCTATGGGCCTCATCAAAAACCGGATGGCCATCTATCGGCGCTCGAGGTCAGCGCTTACGCGGTTCGGATGCGGGTCGAGGGACTGCTCAGCGAAGGCGCGCGCATCCTCGGCACCCACATTGCCCACGAGGGCAATCCGCCTCACCCAGAGCTGTCCTCCTACGCCGCCCACCACGGCTACGAAATCGCCCACGACGGGTTAACCGTTGAGGTCTAGCAAGGTGTGATCAGCCCCCATCACGCCAATACTTCGAGCCATTCGGCGTCCGGCGCAGGGAGTTTTCCTCAACCAGCGCCCGCCGGAGGGTGACCGCGTCGATTCCAAAGCGGCCCTGACCCGGCGCGATCCAGCAGGCGATGAGGTCGGTCAGTTCGCGCTCGGTGTACTCCCGGCCCGGGGCGACCTTGCCGATCAGGTAGTCGAGGACGCGGGTTTGCTCTGCCCGTTTGGTTGAAAAGTGAACGACCCGCCCGGCGTCATCAAGGAATTGGCGCAGCTTCGCGGGCTGGGCGGACAACGCAGAGGCGCGGGTCGCATCGGCGTTTGCTCTGATCTGCTCCATCAGCTTCCAGCACACCAGCTCCATCCGAGGGATGTGAAAGGCGCCCTTATAGGTGTTGCCTTTGATCGTCGACGACAGCCGGCCGTCCCGGTGCAAATAGCCAAACCACTCGCCGTGGACGGGGTCGGGGAAGCGGGCGTAGGTCCAATCATGGATCAGGGCGTGCCAGTCGGCGTATTTTGGGTCGCCGGTCATCTGATACGCCATGAGCGTGGCGATGATGGCCTCGTTCTGCGGCCACCAGAACTTCATGTCGTGCCAGTATTCCTGGACGGGCAGGCCTTTCACGTCCACGAAATAGGTAATCCCGCC
>JBKJQK010000183.1:0-3776 GCA_046594095.1 Anaerolineae bacterium
GTCACGCCGCCGGGCTTCGATAAATTTATCGCCGAGATCGGCCAACCAGTGCCGTCGTTCGACTCGCCGCCGCTGCCCGTCACGCCGGGGGATATCGCGAGACTCCTGAAGGTGGCACCCCAATTCGGCATCGAGATTCTGGCCCCGCCACATTGATCCTCATGAGACTGGGCCAGCCTTCTTTCACCCCGCCGATCGGCTACCCCCGCATCCGGGTGGTGAACAGTTTCCATGAACTGGTCACGACCCCCTTCGGCGGCGGAGTCAACGCCCTGTGCTGGCCGCGCACGCTGCCCGGTAATTTCAGGGAAATCGTGGAAGGGATTGGCGTCAGCGAGGGAATAACCGCTCTCGACGACTCACGACTCATGGCCCTCCCCCTTAGCAAGGCCGGACGGACCGCCGCGGACATTCTCCTCGCCGACCAGCAGTTGCTTCGCGTGCTCGGCCTTTCTCCCGTCCTCGACTGCATTCACGCCTACCCCCGCGAGGACGATCCAGGGGCCGTGCCCACTGACGTCTATTCCTTCCACGCCGACAGCGCAACCGTGGCCACCGACACCTATCTTTGCACCTACCATGGGCCGTCCTCCGAGGGCCTGCGCAACGACGAGGCGCAACGGCGCGTGGACATTCCCGAGACGCGCGCCCAACTCCTCAAGCTCTTCGGGCGCGAAGACGATGGCGACTTCCTCGAATACCTGAAGGAAAACTGCTTTGATCTCCACTACGCCCCTGCCCCGGCGGCGCGGCCCTTTTCCTTTGGCCTGGGCAATCTCTGGCGCATCGCCGTGGACTATCCTGGCAACCCCGTTCCTCCCTGCCTCCACCGCGCTCCCGAGACCCTTCCCGGCCAGCCGCCGCGGTTGCTGCTGATCAGTTGACAGTTGAAGGCCGCGTCCTGAGCCATGCCCAATTGGACAAGACGCAACCGGCTCGGCATCGGCCGGAGTCGGCACGCCAAGGGCGTGGGTGTTCCGCTTGGCTTTTGTTTTTCCCGCGGTCGCCGCAGTTCAGCCCGATCCTTGATGCGCCCCGGCGGCTAAAGCGTTCCCAGGCTCTGCAGGCGGGTGGGATTTTCCCCGGCGGCCCAGGCCATCCCGCGCAGGAGAATCACGCGGAACAACGGATCATTGAGCGTCCAGGTGTAGTGCCCGGGCACGCTCACGAAAATGCGGCCCGGGCCTTTCTGCTGGGTCCAGATCAGCGGACGCAGTTCGCCATCCACTTTCGCGGACGCCAGAACATGCACCGAGTTGGTCGTGCCGATGAGCGGCCAGTAAGGCTCATCCAGCAGATCGAAGCGTTCGGGCAAGCCGCGGGTGATCGGGTGCTCTCGATCCACCAGTTGGAGTTCGAAGGGCATATGCCGGTAGCCCGTGCGCCGGGGATGGCCGCTGAGGCCGATGCGCTCCGCGAGCACTTCGGGTTCCTGATCCGCGATGACGGCGGAGTGAAGCAACACCACGCCGCCGCCCCGCGCGAGAAACGCGTCCACCTGGGCCAGCCGCGCGGCGGACCAATCGTGATTCCAGAAGTAGAACACGAGGACCGTCGCGGTCTCAAACTGGGCGGGGGTCGGCCATTCCCAGGCAGCTTCCGCGCTGGTCTTTGCTCCGGCGTCGGACAAAAGGCGCAACCAGTTCGTCTGCCAGTTCGGATAGTCATGCTGGCCCGCGCCATGATCTTGTTTGGAGGCGACGAGTACGAGACGCAGTTCACGATTGGTTCCGGCAGCACCGGGCGGAGTTTCCTTCGCGAGACGGGCCAGCAGTGTTTTGGTCGAGTTTTGCGCCCGCCGGGGCGGTTCCCACAACAGAAACGTCAGCAAGTCGCGCACGTCCGTTTCCTTTCTCCCGTCGAGCAGACCGGAAGGCATCAGGCTCAGCTCGGTCGGACGGAGGCTTTCGATCTGGGCGCGGGCCAGCACCGTTTCCCGGCCCTCGGCATCGAAGAGCTGGAGCGAGTTCTCCTGTTGAGACCGGATGAAACCCTGCCGCGTCTCGCCATCCTTGGTGGCAACCTGATAGGTGATGTAATCGGGATGCAACGTGGCGTTCGGCTCGCGGATGTCGCGGAGCACGCTCGCCGTGTCACGATGGATCAGGTTGCTGAGATCCGGGCCGGCGAGGCCGCCCTCGCCCCGGATCCGATGACATTTGGCGCACTGAAGTTGCGCCCCGTAAAACAGGGTGCGCCCGTTTTCCCAATCACCATCGGGCTTGCGTGGCGCGCGACTGTCGGTGCCGGCGGAGGCCCGCGCTTTCGGGGCCCACGCGAGAGGCTGCTTCCAGGAGGCCGGCGAAATATTCGCCACTTCTTTCGGCAGGGGTTGCGACGACGGCGTGAGATCGTAGTCCACATCAATGGTCGCGCCCGCACCGCTCTGGCCCAGGCCTTTGAGGCCCGGCAGCGTGACGGCGTAAGGCACGGCCAGCGGATGCGGATCAGTCGTCAACACCAGTGTGCGCCCGTCGTCGTCCAGGCGCGCGGCACGCAGGGCGAGGTGGCCGCGCGGGGTGGCATCCTGTTGCTGGACGACGGCGTAAGGCGGCTTGAGCATCTCGAAGCGGTCGCCGGCGCTGACATGCTCGCCGAATTCGATCCTCGCGTTTGGACCGACCACGGAGCGGGTCACATCGACAGCCAACGGTTTGTCGAAGGCGATGCGCACTTCGGTGGCGCTGGCCGGCCAGGCGGCGAGCGGTACTGGGGCCTGCCGCTCCTTGTAACTGATTTTGAAAATTTTGCCGGCCCCTTGCGGACCCGTGCCCCAGTCCGGCGGCCCCGTGTGGGTGCAGACGTAGAGGTCGCCGCGCGGGGAGATGGCCAGATCCATCGTGAGCATCGAAAGCCGCGCGATGGTTTGCACCTTGCCCACGTAGCCGGTGGAAGTTTTCACGAGCTGGACCCGCCAGATTTTCCCCCGCGATTCACCCGCCACGAAGGCGTTGCCTTCCCAGGCGGGGGGACCGAACAAGGCCTGGGCCGGCGCACTGGGCAAAAGTGCTTCCGCAGCCCGGGCGGAACGGTTCGCCGGAAGCGGCGGGTGCGGCTCATTGAAGACCAGCCCGCAGGCGCTTTGGTGCTGCGGACCGAAGCCGACGATCGGCGATTCACTCTGAAGGTTCGGCAGCCACTGCTCATGCCGCGGCGGGAATCCATAATTGCGCCCGGTCACAATGTGATTGAGTTCGTCGAGCGGATTGCCGTTCGGCATCCACGTTTCACCTTCCTGATCGGTGTTGAAGAGATCGCCGGCGCGATTGAACGCCAGCGCCACGGGCACGCGCAGGCCGGTGGCCACGGTCGAGAGTTGCCGCGTGCGCGGATCCCATTTCTGGATGGTGCCGCGCCGGGAATCGAGGTCGTAGAGCGAGAATTGATCTTCGGCGGCCTCCGGACCCACGGCTTCGCGCCATCGGCCCTGTTGTTTCAACCAGGCCACTTCAGCAGTCTTCAAGTCTTGGCGTTTCCGCAGACGGTAGGCGTTGGAATAATCGGCGACCACCAGTCCGAAATAAACCTGGCCCGCGCCATCGAGCGTGACCGCTGTCGCATCCACGCCACCGGAGGCCACGTCGGTTCGCGGCCAGCCCGAGGCAATCGTCTCCTCGACATCCGCGACACCATCCCCGTCCGTGTCCTTGAGCAGCGAGACCTTGCCTTTCGAGGAAACAAAAAGCCCGCGGGTGCTCCAGGCCATACCCAGGGGAACGCTGAGCGTGGGCTTGTCCCAAACCGGTTCGGCGATGTCCTCAAGTCCATCGCCGTTG
>JBKJQK010000217.1:0-6258 GCA_046594095.1 Anaerolineae bacterium
ACGATCACCTACCGGCTGGCGCATCCCCGCGATCGTTGGGCCTTGGCCATGATCGAGGCCCGCAGCTTTGGCTTGGGGAGGCTGGCCGGCGGGCAGTGGCTCCGCCTTGACGGCCGAAAACTCGGCGGCTGGGTGGCCGCGGACGCGCTTGGGCGCATCCGTGGCTATGCTTTGATCGAGCGTCGTCCGCGCGAGGGTGAGTTGCAGCCGTATGTGCCGGGCATTGGGGTTGACCCCGGCTGGCGCCGGCGCGGGATCGGGGAGCACTTGATGAGTCTTCTACTGGGCTCGCATCGGGGGGTATGGCTGCACGCCCGCGCGGACAACACTCCCGCCAGGCGGCTGTATGCCCGGCTTGGCATGCGCGAGGCAGGGCACATTGCGCGCTTCTATTCTGATGGCGCCGGCGCGGTCATCGTTGCGGCGGATTGACCGGCAACGCGCCGATCCATCGCCAGAGGGCTCCAGGGCTCGCGCGATCACTCGGAACACGGATCCAAGGGATGCGCGCGGATTATCATGGGTTTGTTTTTGGATCCATCCGCGAAAATCTGCGCGCATCTGTGTAATCCGTGTCTCAAGAGCGCACAGGAGAAATTTCGGCAGCGCCGGATGCGTCGAAGCAGGCGTTAGCGCACCCGGGCCGGTTCAGGCAGCAGGAGCGAGCTATACCGTTGCCGGGTGGGCGCGCTGGCGAAGGTCGGTGCCCTGGCGCCAGCGACGGGGTCATACAGGCCGACGAAAACCGGATACGCCCCCGGCGCCAAACATCCCCGCCGCCATCTGGGCTGCCGGAGCGGCGGTCGACACCAGGCTCTGGCAGCTTTGCTCGCGGGCGGGCGCGGCGACGTCTTCGGCCAGCCCGTGAGCGGCCTCAAACCGGCGGGCGCCCAGCCAGAACAGCAGGGCAAGACCCGGGGGATGGCGGGAGACGCGCACGGGATACTGTGGCGCCCGGGCCGGATAGCTGGCTATGAAATCGGCCAAGTCCGTCACCGGCGCGCCGACCGTCAAGTAGCCGGACGACTTCCAGGCATACGTGCGGCGCAACAGGCGATCACGCAAACCGTGAGCGGGAGAACCGCCTCGATCGTGGCGCTCTCCCGCGGTCACAGAATCAGGAGATCGCGATTCGGATAGAACAGCAGGAAGCCGATGAATACCAGCGTTGGCGCGCCAGCAATCAGCAGGGAGAGGATCGATCACCTTGACATGAACGAGAAGAAAGTTGATCGGAGCGTGATTACAGTGTCGCGCTTGTGGCGCTCATCGAACCACGAAGCGGCCAAGAATGACGCTATCGCGCGCGGGAGACGCCCCATCCGTCAGGACAAGCGGGGCGCCATTGGGGGCTTCATAGAAGCCGAGATGGATCTCGTACTCGCCGGGAGGTGTGGATTTGGGAAGGGTCGCGTTAAAGTGCTGAAAGAAGATCTGGTCAGTCCGCCAAGCCGTCGTTGGATGTGTTGGGCACAGCCAGCTGTCGCCCTGGGTGGTCTTTGGGCCGTTGGTCGAGGTCGTTGATGGATACACATGCACAAAGGCGCTGTATGGCTGATTCATGGGCGCCCGGGCGCGAATCTGAAGAAGGACATCGATCTGGCCGCCGGGTTCGGCGCTGGCGGGCCATTCAAGCGCGACCGCGCCCAACCTGTTGCCAAAGACCCACTCGCGATCCCAGGCGACCGGGCGCGGCGTTATCCCGAAAAGCCCGATGGCGTTGTTGCTGTTGGCATCCGGGTACACGCCGACGCGCTCTATTTCGGCAACCTTCCTGAGCGGCTGCAACACGCTCTCCTCATCGTCAAGGGCCATCGACAAGATCAGCCAGGAGGGACTGGCTTCCACCGTGAGGCAAGGGCTGGGTTCAATGAGCGAGGCTCGCGCGTCGAGCTTTCTGCCGCCGAAGCGAGCGAGCGATTCAGGGACTTCCGGGCCGAAGAAAACAGCGGCGCCCCCGGCTTTCCGGGATTGCAGAACATCGAGGGCGGTGGAAAAGCCTTCCCACATTGCGTTTCGACCCAGCGGGTCGGGAAGCCACTTCCCGTACAAATCCCGCGCGGTAATGACCGCCGAGGAGCCCGCCGCCACGACCAGGAGACCGGCCGCCGCGAGCCTTGCGCCGCGGGCGGTTGCCCCAGCGCGGGTGACAGTGGCGCGGACAAAACCGAAAACTGCGTTTGCGCCGACGCCGATGAGGATCGCGATCGGCACGGTTGCGCCAACCGCGCGCAGCGAGTGCGGCGCAAAATCGCTGAGCAAAGAGGGCGCAAGCGCAGTGATGGCCATTGAAGCAACCAGAAGTCCGCGGGCTCGCAGCCGACCTTCGCGGGCCAGAACGATGCAACCGGCCAGGGCCATTGCAGCCTGCGCGAGATCGAAGATTGGTCGTCCCGGAAGATTGAGGATCGGATTCTGGTCGCCGCGAAAGAGCGGAGCGCCCAGCCACGCCCCAATATTGCTCGCGATGGCAGAGGGAGAGAAGATGCCAACGTTGCGCATGCGCCCCACTGAAGCGTCCAGATTCTGCAGCATGTAAAACAACAAGGGCGCCACTGCGATGAGGCCAACGGCCATGCCGACAAATGCGCCTTTCCGAATTGCGGGCCGCTTCCACATGGCGCCAAGTATGATCAGCGCAAGGAGCGCCATCCAGGCGCGCGCCGAAATATATGAGTAAGCAAGCGCGCCGAATCCCGCGCCGGCGATTGTCCAACGGCGCAAGCCGCCCCATTTGAGCGCGCGCCACAGCAGGAGGAACGCGAGCGCGCCGAACAGGGGCATGAGCATGGCCCGGAAGACAAGATGGCTGAGATGAACGTGCCAGTACAGCGTCGCCAGGCCCAGCGCCGCAAACAGCCCCGCTCGCCGGCCAAACAGGTCGGCGGACAAGCGGTATGTCATCGCCACCGCAAGGACGCCGATGAAGGCGGCCGTTATGCGCCCGGCAAAAAGCCAATCCCCCAACCCAAGGATGAACGGCGCGAGCAGATACATGAATCCGCTTTCGCGGCCGTCGTTTCCAGGAAAAAACGGCGTCAGTCGTGGAGCGTCGATCAACGATGCGGCATCGAGGATGTAGTAGGCCTCATCGGGCGTCATCAAACGGCGCATGGCCGGAATGATCGGCCAGCGCAGCGCCGCGGCCAACAGCACTGCCAGCGTGACAAGCCACAGGGTTCTGGTTTTCGCGGTCATGAGGGCGTGACGGGCTTCATCGGGCCAAATGCCAGACGAGCGAAGTCTACACTGGGCAGCGTTGTCACTGTCAAGATATCGTGAGCCATGCCAGGCAGCGAGCGCTTGACGTCAATCTGGTCGCGCTTAAGGATCATCGCGCGTCTATCTTGACTATGGCACAGGTTTGCGAACGCGGATCAATCCGCGCCTGTCGAAGGGTCAGCGCACGGGATGCTATCTCCCGGCAATGAGATGAGCAGTCTCCGACCGCCGCAGCCGAAAGGGCAGGCATGACCTTGCAGTCCCGGCGTCAACTCACTCTGAAGCATCCTGAGCGGCGCGCGCCGGCCGCCGCTCAGGATGCTTGCCGATGGGCTGGCGCTGGCGCGACCTGTGTCATGCCTGCCCTTTCGGCCGGGCGAGGGGCGCGCTGCTCATGACAGCGACCCGAGGGATCGGATCGCTCCGATGGGAACCGGACCCGTGGGACTCTCAGCGATCCGACCCCCTTTTCTGAGTTCCGTTCGCGTGGCGGACAACGGCCAGGCCCAGGTTGTTTTGGGCAGGGCTGAGCGCGATCACGCGGATGCGGGCCTCTCTCACTCGCGGCGATCAGACAGCGGGGGGCGTGACTTCGAAGGCCACGCTATTCGATCGAAGCTCGCCTTTCCAGGCAGGCCCGGTGCTGGGATCGGTCGCGTTTTGATAGAGCGCCTGGACCGTGTAACGCCCTGGGGCGGTCAGCGGATAGGTTCTGCCCAGCGGGTATTCCCGTTCGAGCTGCTGACCGGGCCCGAGCTCGGCGAAGTGACGGTCTTCGGGATGGCCAATGTTGACCCGGGAGGTAAACGGCAATTCCACGCCGGCGCTGTCATGGATGAGGAATTTGACTTCGCATTCTTCGGGCAGCGCGTCGCTGTAATTCAACGCCAGGCGCCGGTTGGTCAGGCCTTCGTAATCGGCCCGGATTATGGATGCTGTCATCGCGGGGTTCCCCCTTAACCCGTGTGTGAGGGCAGATTGTAGTAGCGGCGCCGAAATCCGGAGCTCGCGGTCGATCAAGCCCCTGGCGGATCGAGGCGGTAGTTGAACATCACCGTGTCACCAGGATCGGGCGCGCCGCCCAGCGAGGCGTATAGCCGCATCGCGGGCATGTTGTCGCGCTCGGTCAGCACCCACGCCTCCGAGCAGCCTAGCGCCTGGCCGGCGGCGAGGACGGCCCGCATCATCCCCTTGCCCAGTCCGCGCTCACGGTGGGTTTCGGCGACGCTCACCTCGTTGATCCACAGCTCAGGCCGCGGCTTGTCGGGGTGGACATAGTGGACGGCCGAGACAAAGCCGACGACCCGGCCGTCGTCGATGGCGACGGCCAGATGGTGGCGCGGGTCGTCGAGAAAGGCGCGGGTGGCCGCGGCGTTGAGGGGATTGTCGAAGACGTCGTCGGCGACGCGATCCAGGACGGCGGTGTCGCCCGGCCCGAGCAGGCGAATCTCGATGGACATGGCGGCTAGCGCTTCAGCCAGTCGGCGTGGACGAGCGCCATCTGAGCGATGTGCTCGGGGATGTGGCGCTCGTAGACGTCGAGCCAGTCGTCCATCGTCATGACCCCGTTCTCGGAGTGGACGATGGTGTGCGACCAGGTCGCGGCGGGCAGATCGCGGATGAGCTTCCAGGTGGTGTGGCGCAGCCACTTGAAGAGCTCGAGCGCGTCGTCGGCGCTCTGGGTGCCGTAGCCCAGCGCGCTGGCCCATTGGGCCTCGTCGTAGCCGAGGACCGGGCTGCCCGGCTCGGCGATGAGGCGCCGGCAGCGGATGAAGCTATTGGCCTCGCTGTCGGTGATGTGGACGACGATCTCCTGAAGGGTCCAGCGATCCAGCGCGGGGCGATACGACCACATCTCGCGCGGGAAGCGGGCGAGGGCGGCCACCAGGCGCAGGTGCGCGGCGCCAAACGATTCGATTCTGCGAGCGCGTTCTTCGGGGGTCATGGTGATTTCCTCTAGAAACTTCTCGTAACACATGCTGACCGGATCATCGAAGTACGGCGGGAAGGGCGGGATGCGCTGGAAGCCCATCCGCTCATACAGCCGGATCGCCGCATCCTGATGGATGCCCGTCTCGAGCCGCAACACGCGGATGCCCTGGGCGCGGGTAAAGTCCTCGAGGTGGGCCAGCATCCGCTCGCCCAGCGCCATCCCGCGATACATCGGGCGGGCATACATCCGTTTGATCTCGCCAAACTCCACGCCGAACAGCCTCACCCCCGCGCAGGCCGCCGGCGTGCCATCGACCCGCAACACGAAGAATGGCACGTTATCGGTCAGCAGCTTGTCGATGCTGAAGCCATGCCGGCTCTCGGAGGGATACAGCGGCTCGAGATGCGCGTCGAGCTCGCGCATCAGACCGATCGCGTCGGGGTGATCCGGGCGTTCCTGGGTGATCGTGATGGATCTGACCATTGCCCGCAAGTGTATCGATTTCTTTTGACAGGATGTACAGGATTTGGATTCTGGGCGCCATCCCGTCAATCCTGTTTATCCTGGCTGCGTCTCGTCGCGCCCGCGCCGAAGCTGACGGATCGAGATCACGGCGAAGGTGACGACTGTGATTGGGACGACAAAGCCCAGCATCGCGACGCCGAAGACCGGGAGCGCCGCGTGGCCCGTCGCCGACAGAGTCAGGAAGGCCACATAGGCGACGTAGTAGGCCAGGAAGAGCGCCCCCTCCCAGCGCGCGATGCGATAGCCGTAGAAGAACACCGGCAGACAGGCTGCCGCCACCGCCACCATGACCGGAAGGTCAAAATTCAGCGCCGCCGCGGGCACCGGAATCCCCGCTGGCGCCGCAATCGCGGTCAACCCCAGGACCGACAACAGGTTGAACAGGTTGCTGCCGATCACGTTCCCAACTGCGATGTCGCGCTGGCCGCGCGCGGCCGCGATGATCGATGTCGCCAGCTCAGGCAGCGACGTTCCGACGGCAATGATGGTCAGGCCGATGATCAGCTCGCTCAACCCGAGCAGGCGCGCGATTGCAACGGCGCCCTCGACCAGCCAGTTCGCGCCGAGGACGAGGAGGA
>JBKJQK010000355.1:0-10287 GCA_046594095.1 Anaerolineae bacterium
CCCGTCTGCGGCACCACCAGGCTGAGGGGCATGCCACCGCCCTGGTCTCAGCCATGTTCACGCCCTGCCTGGAGATCATCGCCCGCCATGTCGGCGTCGCCGACTTCGCCGGCACACGGATCGAAGTCGTGGCCGGTCGCTGCACCGGCCGGATCATCCCGCCAGTGCTGACTGGAGCCGACAAAGACCGCGCCGCGCGAGCGGCCTTCGCGGCCCGCGGCCTCGAGATCGACTGGCCGGCCAGCTACGCCTACGCCGATTCGTTCACCGATCAGGGTCTGTTCGACGTGGTCGGCCATCCGATTGCGGTGTATCCCGACGTCAAGCTGCTCGCCCTGGCAAAGGCGCGGGGCTGGGAGATCATCGGCGAAGCGTAAGGCATAGCGCCCTTCCCTATCCTTCTTTCTTCCGTTCTTCTGTTAACAAACCCGCGCCCGACACTGTCTTTAGGCTGAGAAGACCCCTCACGCGCCCGATTTACAATCGGTTGCCATGAACTATCACATTTGGACCTTCGGTTGTCAGATGAATGAGGCCGATTCGCAGCGGCTGGCCAGCGAGCTCGAGAAGCTCGGCATGCGCGCGACGGCCAATCGCGAGGACGCGGATGTGGTTGTGCTCAATACCTGCGTGGTGCGCCAGAGCGCCGAGGACAAGGGCAGCAGCTACCTGCATACCCTCAAACCGCTCAAGACTCTGAGGCCGGACACCGTCATCGGGGTGATGGGCTGCATGGTTGGCGTTCGCGGCAACTCCCCGCTGCAAAAGGCTTTCCCTTTTGTCGACGTCTTCATGGCCCCCAGCGAGCCCAGGCCGATGGTCGACTATCTGCTCCAGCGCGAGGGCCGCCGCATCGCCGAGCGCGAGACCGAGCATCGCTTCGCTCTCCAGGACGGCGAGGCGGGCGGTGTCTTCAAACTACCCGAGCCCGAAGCCGGCCGGACCGTGAGCGCGCACGTGCCGATCGTCTATGGCTGCTCGCACGCCTGCGCGTTTTGCATCATCCCCTTCCGCCGCGGGGCCGAGCGCAGCCGCCCGCTGGCCGAGATCGTCGCCGAGGTCCGCGCGCTGGTCGCCCAGGGCGTGCGCGAGGTGACGCTTCTCGGGCAGATCGTCGACCGGTATGGCTACGACCTGCTCGGCGACGACTTCCGTATCCGGGCTTACAACCCCGGCGCGGCCTCGGGCCACCCCTCGCAGACGGTCGCCGTCCGGGCCCCGATGATCAGCCTGCTCCAGGCGCTGAGCGACATCGAGGGGTTGCATCGGATCCGCTTCCTCACCAGCCATCCGAACTGGATGACTGATGAACTGCTCGACGCGATCCGCGAGTTGCCCAAGGTCATGCCCCACATCGAGGTCCCGGTCCAGGCCGGCGACGACGACGTATTGCTCAGCATGCGGCGGGGCTACAGCCGCGATGACTATCGCCGCCTTATTGAGCGGATTCGGTCCCGTGTCCCCAATGCGGGGATTGCCACCGACATCATCGTCGGCTTTTGCGGCGAGACCGAGGCCCAGTTCATGAAGACCTACGATCTGCTCGAGGAGCTTAAGCTCGACGTAGTCCATCTGGCCAAGTACTCGACCCGCCCGCACACGACCGCCTCGCGGAGCATGGTCGATGACGTGCCCGAAACTGAGAAGGAGCGCCGCCGGGTCGTCCTCGAGGATCAGCAGGAGCGGATCGCGGCCGGGATCAACCAGACCTGGCTCGGGCAAACGGTCGAAGTGCTGGTGGAGGACGCCCACAAGGGCAAGTGGCGCGGCCGGACCCCGCAGAACAAGCTGGTCTTCTTCGACGACCCCTCGCGCGACTGGCGCGGCCAACTGGCCAACGTCGCCATCACCTGGACCGGGCCATGGAGCATGCAGGGAACGCTTGCCCATCTTTAACAGAAGAAGGGAAGAAAGAAGGTCGAGGCTTGGACGGTCTTTCTTCGTCAACTTCCCTTCTCCCTTTCTTCTGTTGAACAGACCATGACAGGTGAAAAGTCAGCGGGAAGTCCGGGATTGGGCCACGGGCGGGCGACGGAGGTGCGGGTCGACCTGCAAGCGATCACCCACAACGCGCGCAGGCTGGCGGCGATCGCGGGCGTGCCGCTGATGGCGGTGATCAAGGCCGACGCGTATGGCCATGGCGCTGAGATGGTGGCCCGGGCGGCCCTCGACGGCGGCGCGGCCGCGCTCGGCGTGGCCACCCTTGGAGAGGCGCTTCGCCTGCGCGACGCCGGCATCGACGCGCCCATCCTCGGTCTCGGCTACACCGATCCGGCCAACGCCGATGTCATGGCGGCCCGCGCGATCACCTGCTCGATTTTCGACCCCGAAGTCGGCGCTGAGCTTGCGGCCCGGGCGCGAGCGTTGGGCAAAGACATCGTCGCCCACGTCAAGGTCGATACAGGAATGGGCCGTCTGGGCGTCGCGCCCGGCGACACCCTGCCCCTGCTGCGCGCGCTGGCGGCCATGCCCGGCCTGCAGGTCGAGGGGATCTACACCCACTTCGCGACTGCCGACAGCGCGGATGAGACCTTTACCCGCGAACAGATCGCGATCTTCGACGCGGTGCTGGACGAGGCCGAAGCGGCCGGCCTGCGCCCGCCCATCGCCCACGCCGCCAACAGCGCCGGCACCCTGCGCCATCCGGCCGCGCGCTACGACCTCGTCCGGTGCGGGATCGCCCTGTATGGGCTCGATCCTGATCCCGATACGCCCAAGCCTCTGGACTTCAAACCGGCGCTTAGCCTGGTCACTCGGATCGCTCAGGTGAAGGATCTGCCGACCGGCGCGTCAGTGTCGTATGGCCGGCGCTGGCGAGCCGCCCGCCCCGCGCGGATCGCTACATTACCCGTTGGCTATGCTGACGGGATCCGGCGTATGCCCGCCTGGCGCGAGGCCCTGGTCGGCGGACGCCGCGCGGCCATCGTCGGGCGGATCTGTATGGACTACTGCATGCTCGACGTCACCGACATCCCGGAGGTCCAGCTCGGTGATGAAGTTGTTTTGTTTGGCAGGCAGGGCGCGGAGACAATCAGCCTGGAGGAAGTGGCGAGCTGGCTCGGCACGATTCCGTACGAGGTTGCCTGCGCGATCACCGAGCGGGTGCCCCATATCGCCGTATGAACTTCACTATCCGCGAATTCCACGAACCGCGCGAGCACACCGATTTCGAGCGGCTTCAGAACCGGGTCTGGGGTGATGGGGCCGCCGTGGCCGCAACCATGTCGACCGCGGTCGGCCACCATAGCGGGGCGGTACTGGGCGCTTTTGAAACCGAAACGGGCCGCCTGGTCGGCGGGGTGGTGAGCTTTCTGTGCTTCACGGATCGTCCGGACGCCCAACGCGGGCTCGCCCACCATTCGCATGTCGCCGCCGTGCAGCCGGACCTGCAGGGGCAAGGGATCGGCGAAGCGCTCAAACGCGCCCAGGCCGAATTCGTGCGCGCGCAAGGCTTGAACCTGATTACCTGGACCTATGATCCGATGGAAGCCCGGAATGCCTGGCTTAACATCGGCAAGCTGGGCTGCGTGTGCCGGACGTTTCACACCGACTACTACGGGGTGATGGAAGACGACCTTAACCGCGGCGTGCCCTCGGACCGTTTTGAGCCAGAGTGGTGGCTGGACGACGCAAAGCCGCAACCCGATCTCGATGCGCCCGTGGTCGAGATCGAGATCCCGCCCGACTTCCAGGCCCTCAAACAGGCCGATATTGCGCATGCGCTTGCGCTGCGGCTCGGGCTGCGCCAGCGCATCGAGACCTTGTTTGCCGAGGGCTATGCCGTGTTCGGCTTTAACCCGGATCGCGCCCGTCCGCGGTATGTGCTGCGACGGGTGCGGGGGTGACCGCGAAACGCTGACGGCAGACGGCGGACCGGGCGAAGTCAACGGCGCCCACAATTACCCCGATGTCACGTCATCCCGGCCAAGGCCGGGATCCATGAGAAACTCCGGCAGCAGCCGTTGCGGAGCTTCGATACGTTAGGCAGGGTTATTCTAAAGCGTTAGTCATAAATCTGTGCCTCCGCCAGGATGACATTCCGCAGGAGTGCGGGCCGATCCCCCAGGTCCCGTCATTCCCGCGAAAGCGGGAATCCACAAGTAATGCCGGGGAAATCCCGATTCCAACCTGTGGTTTTGCGCCAGCGTTCCATATGGATTCCCGCTTTCGCGGGAATCACGTTCCGTCGGGGTTTCGCCGGGATGACGTTACTCGAGGATCCCGGCCGTCGCGGGGATGAGGTAACCCGGAAGCGGGCAAACCATTGGCGATAATCGGCGGATGAATATTGCTGTACTGGGCGCTGGCATCATCGGCGCCACCCTTGCCCGAAAGTGGCTGGCGGCCGGCCACGCGGTCATGTTCGGTTCGCGCACACCCGACAAACCCGAGTTGCGCGAGCTTGTGGCTTCGCTTGGCCCGCAGGCGTCGGCGGGGAACACTGAGGCCGCCATCGCTTTCGGCGACGCGGTCGTCTTCGCCATCCTGGGCCGGGGAATGGTGGACATGATTGCCGCCCAGGCGGGCGCGCTCGCCGGCAAAGTCGTCGTCGACTCGACCAACGCGATTGGCGGGCCGAGCATGAACAACAATGCCGCCTTCGCCCAGCACGCGCCGACGGCCCGGGTCTACCGCGCCTTCAACTCGCTGGGCGTGGAGAACTTTGAGAACCCCGTCTTCGACGGCACGCCCGCCGATCACTTCTTCTGCGGGCCGGATGGGGATGGCCGCGCGATTGTCGAGGCGCTCATCGCCGGCGTCGGGCTGCGGCCGATCTACATCGGCGGGCCCGAGCAGGCTGACACCCTCGACGCGATGACGCGGCTGTGGTTCGCCCTCGTGCGCGGCCAGGGCATGCCCCGGCACATGGCATTCAAGCTGCTGGGACGCCAGGCGTTGGCCGGGTAGACAATCGGCTCTTGATCGTTACGCGAGTTCGTTATCGGCCCGATCTGGCCAGCAGGCTGATCAGATTGGCGGCGATGACAACGGCGCCCACAGCCCAGACCGGGACAAAGAAGAAGTAACCGCCAAACCCGCTCTGAGTGAGCCACCGATGCGCCGGGCGCGCCCGCAGGCGAAAAACCCGTCCATCAGGATAAGCGCCGCGCCCACGGTGATCATGACGAACGCATTCGGAAGTTTTAGGAGCAGGCCGCCAACGCCGGCGATCGCGCCGGAGAGGACGAACATAATCAGGCCGAGGCAATTGCCGCGATTCGGAATCACAATTGTCGTCTCTCCGTTATGCGCCCGGCAACCCGGGAATCGCGGTCAGCCCAATTGCGGCGATCCCGGCAAGCGCGCAAGCCTCGTCATTGTCGCCCGAGTCGCCCGAAATGCCAACCGCGCCAAGGAGTTCGCCGTCCGCAACTGTGATCAGAACGCCGCCCGGCGAAGGGATGATCCGCCCCTGGCTGGCGACGGCCAGGGTGGTGATGAAGGTCGGATGCTTCGATCCGCGCTCGGACAGCTCGCGCGTGCCAAAGCCCATCCCCAGCGCCCCCCAGGCCTTGCCAATCGCGATATCGGCCCGCAAGAAGCCCGCTTTGTCCTCGCGCGCGAAGCCGACGAGATGCCCGCCCGGGTCAAGGACGGCGACCGCGAGTGGGGCCAGATTGCGTTTGCGCGCTTCGGCCAGAGCGGCGCCGATCAGGGTATTGGCTTGCGCCAGGTTGAGAGTTGTCATAGGGCGCAATTGTCCGCGATCCCCGACCGCCCCAAAGCGCCCTTCCGACGAAGCCGATTGAGCCGATTTGCAGTGACAAGTTCGGGCGTTTGACACTCAATGAATTTTGGCTACAATCGCAGTCAGCGGAACTGTCCGTGATCGGCGTCGTCGACTGGGTATTCCGCCTGGCGATGTTTCGGAACGCTGCCTGCGCATGCCGTGAGACAAGCGCAACTTCAGAGGCTCATATGTCACGTTTTCTGCGATCAATCGTCGTGTTTGTCGTGTCGGTGGTCAGCCTATTGCCCGCCCCTGCGGCGGCCAGTCCTTTGGCGTTGCCGGTTTGCGTGCCGGGAAGCCAACCCAGCGGCGCCATCTACGTGATCTGTGTGCCTGGGGCGCCCATTCCCTGGAACGGCGACCTGGTGGTCTTCGCCCACGGCTACGTCGATCCGCAGAAGCCTGTCGGCATTCCTGAGGATCAGCTCACTCTCCCCGACGGCACCAGCCTGCCCGGCCTTGTCACGAGCCTGGGCTTCGCGTTCGCGGTGAGCAGCTACAGCAAAAATGGGCTGGCGGTGACGCAAGGCGTTGCCGACACGGCGGAACTGGTCGCCATCTTCAAGGCCGCCCAGCCGGCCACTCGGAATGTCTTTGTCGTGGGAGTGTCCGAAGGCGGTTTGATCGCAACCCTGTCGGTCGAGAAATTTCCCAATGTGTACGCTGGCGGCGTGTCGGCCTGCGGACCCGTCGGCGACTTCCGTGGCCAAATCAACTACTTCGGGGATTTCCGCGCGTTGTTTGACTACTTCTATCCGAACGTGCTACCTGGAACCGCTACGTCAATCCCGGCCGTCCTGCATGACAACTGGTACACCAACTACGGCCCACTGGTTGCCGCAACCGTCACCAGTCCCGCCAACCTGCGCAAGACGGAGCAACTGCTGCGCACGTCCAACGCGCCTATCGATCCCGCCAACTTAAGCTCGGTGGTGACGACAGTCGTTGGGCTGCTGGACTACAACGTGCGCGGAACTGAAGATGCCAAAACCACACTGAACGGTCAACCCTTCAGCAACAAGCTCAAGTGGTACTTTGGTTCGGATAATGACTGGAAGTTGAATTGGGGCGTGACGCGCTACTCAGCCGACAAGCCCGCGCTTGCCCAAATCGCCGCCAGTTACCAGACCAGCGGCAAGCTCAGCCGGCCGATCGTCGGCCTGCACAATGTCGGCGACCCGATTGTTCCGTTCTGGCACGAGCTGGTCTATCGTGCCAAGACCATTGCCGCGGGGAACCCATTGAAGTTCGTGAACATCCCCGTTAACCGCTACGGCCACTGCAACTTCAATGCGACGGAAGCGCTGGCGGCTTTTGGACTGTTGGTGTATCAAGTCGAAGGGACGCTCCCAGCAAACATCCAGGCGGCGCTTCCCAGCAAGGCTGATCAGGCCGAGTTCTATCGCTTGGTCAAGGAGAGCGGCGTCAAATGAGTTGATTGTCCGGCGGGTTCTAAACGGCCCGTCGGAGCCGGATGCCGGAGGCGCCAGGGTCATTGAAGGAACTCGGCGCCTCCGACGCGCGCGGGGAAAAGCATTCTGGTCAGCGCGCGCGCCAGATTCAGAGTCACACCACATTCGTGGCGCGGGCGGACGCCCCGACTGACGGATCAGCATTCGGTGGCATGCCGGGCGCGGCCAGTGGCGGGGTTGGGACTCGACTCACGCCCGGTGGACAGCTATTTGATATTGCTGTCCGCATCCACACCATCAAAGAACTCAACGGCGCCGGTCTCCAGCGAGTATTCCGCGCCAACGACCCGAAGGCCCTCGTCGCGAATCAATCGTTCGAGGATCTCGGATCCGTGCCGCAGGTGTTCGACTGAAGTGCGGACATTGGCCCGCACGCCCTCCCCCACCAACGCGTCAAAATCCTGGGCGGCGTTGGAGGCCAGCAGACCCTCGACCGATGGCCGGATCCGGTCCACGATCGAGCGCAGATTGGGCGACTGGCGTTCGGATGGTCGCTGTAGCTCCTGCAGCGTCGCGATAATCGCCCCGCAGCGCGAGTGCCCGAGCACAACCACCAGCCGGGTCTGGAACTGGGCGGCCGCAAACTCGACGCTGCCGACTTGCGATGGCGCAACGATATTGCCGGCCACCCGGATGACAAACAGATCGCCGAGGCCCTGGTCAAAGACGATCTCGGCCGGCACCCGAGAATCCGAACACCCGAGGATGATGGCAAAAGGCGTCTGTTGGCGGACGAGCTCGGCCCGGCGAACCTCGGTCAACAATGTCTCGCGGCTGAGCGTGCCGGACAAGAATCGGGTGTTGCCCTCGCGCAGGCGCGCGAGGGCTTCGGAAGCGTGAATCATGGGCCGGAGTTTACCCGCCACTTCGACAGACCGGTAGGCAACCGCAGCCGTGCTGTCTGCCGGTCCAACTTCCGAAAGGCCTCGACCATGCCGACAACAATCCGGGTTACGCGGGCCTGGCTGGCAGGCAGCGTCAACAGGTGATTGTCGCCCGTCTCAACACCCTCAAATGCCGGCGCAATCCGGGCGTAGAACGACCGATTGCGGACCCAGGTTTCTTCCAGTTTCGCCTTCAAATCCTGATCGGCGATGGCCGTCCAACCGTCCGCGGGCGATTCTGACGTCAGCATCGCCACCTGGACGCTAAGGAGTCTGGCCGCGCGCTTCGCCGCGGCTGAACGGATACTGTGGGCGGCCTGTCAGGACTTATCCGCGACCGTCCATTTCGCCAGGGCCAACTGATCCCACTGTGGCACGGCGCCGACCTGCTGAAAGAGCGAAAGAAGATCGGCCTCAAACCAATTTTCGACGATCTTGCCTCCCTCGAGCCGCCAGATCTCGACGATGGAAATGGAAACGCGCTTGCCGGTGTCGGGAAGATCGGCGTAGGTGTTCCCGAGGTGAGTGCCGGTCCACGTTAAGCGGGTCACAACCTTGTCCCCGGCGGCGATGTAGTCGTCAACGTGGACGACGACATCCGGAAATGCCGCGTCAACCCGGACCATTGTCGCCTTCATTTGGGCCGGACTGCGCCCGCCGTCCACGCCCTCCACTTTGAAACCAACGAAACCGGGAGCAAGGATTTCGTCAAGAACGCCGAACTTCTTGTGATTGACCCCTTTCTCGTAGTAACGGCGGACGATCGCGATATTTGTTTCGATTGTCATGTTTCGCTCCTGATCCATGATGATTTTTCCCAGGGGTGAGCCTAGAAAGCCGTACCTGTTGCGGTAGTTCTTACGCTCGGTCTAGCCAGAAAAGTTGTCATCGTTTGACAAGGAAGGCCAAACCGCAAGTCCGCAAAACGGCAATCGGCCCTAAAATCATTGCGTTCGCGACGCACTATTTCGGTCCGCACCCAATGACGCAAGACTTATTCGAACCTGGATCGTTTGTGACTTTCGGGGAATTGCTCAAGCATCTCCGGCATCGGGCGCGCCTGACCCAGCGCGATCTCGGGACCGCCGTCGGCTATTCGTTCAGCACCATTTCCAAGATCGAAGCCAATGAACGCCTGCCGGACGTCGCGGTGATCCGGGCGCGCTTCGTTGAAGCGCTTGGATTGGAACGGTCACCCGCGCTTGCGAACCGACTCCTCGAACTGGCCCGGGTGGGCCACGGCGTCACTGTCGAAGCGGGCGCGCCGGTCGTAACGTTGCCTGAGCATCGCGGTCCACAGATTCCGATGATGGGCCGCGGCGCGGAATTCCAAAGTCTGCGGGCCGCTTGGGCAATCGCCACATCGGGCAAGCCGCAGTTGGCCATCATCACGGGCGAAGCCGGCATCGGCAAGACCCGCCTCGCGGAAGAACTGATGACCTGGGCGCGACGTCAGGGTGCCGCAACGGCGATCGGGCACCCCTACGCGGCCGAGGGCGCGCTGGCCTATTCGCCGGTGCAGGCCTGGCTGCGCGAGCCCGTGCTTTTGGAAGCGCAACGCAAACTCGATCCGCTCTGGTTGACCGAGATCGCGCGGTTGCTTCCGGAAATCACCATGGCCAGCCCTGATCTGCCGCGGCCGGGACCGCTCACCGAGGGCTGACAACGCCAGCGCTTCCATGAGGCGCTTACGCGCGCATTGCTAACTACGGGCCGGCCCCTGATGTTGTTTGTCGACGACCTTCAGTGGACCGACCGCGAGACGCTCGAATGGTTGCGCTTCCTGCTGCGCGCCGATCCAAATGCGCGTCTGTTATTGCTTGGCACCACGCGCTCAGAGGAGCTTTCCGGCGCGCACCCGCTTACCGCATTCACCGAAGCCATCCGCGGTGGCGGTGAATTTGTCGAAGTCCAACTTGGGCCATTGTCCGCGAACGAGACCGCCGCGCTTGGCGAATACGTGTCCGGCAGCGCCTTGACCCCGGCGCAATCGGACCGCCTGTTCCGTGAGACCGAAGGCAGTCCCCTTTTTGCGGTCGAGATGATGCGCAGCAAAGATTGGGGCGCACAGCCGGAAGATCCGATGTCCGGCGGCTTCCCCAATCCGTCAGCAGATTCAGGCGGACTGGCGCTCCCTCCTACCGTCCAGGCGACCATTGCCCGCCGCCTCAGCCAGCTTTCTCCCGATGCGAGGGCGCTG
>JBKJQK010000391.1:0-5149 GCA_046594095.1 Anaerolineae bacterium
CCGACATCGCCCGCGCCTTTGCCGGGCCCAATACCCGATTGACGCCGCCGCTTAGCGCCCAGGACAGCAACACGTTGCTGGCGCTGGCCGGCCCGCGCCGAGGCCGCCAAGGCGCGCGCGACGCCGGCCTCATCGCAATGTGCCAGGGCCATCCGCTCTCGCTGCTCTTGCTCGGCGCCGTTGCTGGCGCCGCGGATGACGTCCGTTCGCGGCTTGTCGCAGCCCGCCCGATTTCGCCGATGGAACGGCCCCCAGCGCTCGCGGCGGGAACGCCTTTCAGCCTCGAGAGTATTCTCACGGCCAGCGTCGCGCAGTTGCCCGAGCCTCAGTTGGAGGCGCTGTCGGCCGCGTGCGCGTTCGCGCCAAAGCCCGGTTCGTTTTCCAGAGACGCGGCGGGAACGGTGGCGGCCTGCGGACCGGATACGCTCGAACAACTCGTCCGGGTCAACCTGCTTGAGGCGGTGGAAGACGGCCGGCTCGCCGCCCACCAGGCGGTGGCGGACTACATGCGGGTTCATCATCCCGCGCCGAGTTCGACCTCCGACCGCTTCGTCGCGTACTGGCTGCGGACCGCGACGGCGATCCGCCTCGATCTAAACGCGGTGGATCGCGAGTATCCGAACCTACGCCTGGCGATGGAGGTCGCCCGCGGAAAGGACACGCCCGAGTTCACCGAGCTCGTCAACCGGCTATATCCCTATCTGCGACAGGCCAAGATGCTGCCGGCTTCCCGCGCCCTGTTCGACGAAGCGCTCGCCCATGCGCGCCGGGTCGGCGACGCCTACTGGGAGGCATTTGCGCTCTTGAACACCGGAAACATCGCCGCCGACTCCAGCCCAGACCTCGACGCGGCCTGCGCGGACATGTGGTCGGCGAGCGAGGCCTTCCGGCGGATTGGTATTCCATATATGCAAGTTGACGCGCTGCTGGCGATCGCCGCGCGCCAGGCGGAATTCGGCGATCCCGCCCGGGCGGAGGAGGCGCTGTCCGTGTGCGAACCGCTCCTGCCCGGGTTGGGCGACACCGCGAGCGACTGCGAAGCCATCAACACACGCGGGCTGATCGCCTGGCGGCGGGGCGAGTTTGAGCGCGCCCGCGAGCGCTACGAGCAGGGGCTGACGCTCGCGCGGGAAGGCCAACTGACGAACTACATCCGAATCTTCCTGGACAACCTGGGCCAGCGCGCGTTTGATCGCGGCGCGTACACCGAATCTGATCGGTATTTCCGCGGGGCCCGCGAACACGCCCTGTCCAACGGGAATATCTTTCTCGCCGGGCGGGCCACCTGGTGGCTTGGCCGCGTCGCGATCGCGCGGGGCGACGACGGGGCCGCGGCGCGGCATCTGATCCGGGCGCGCGGGCTCGCGCAACAGGCCGCCGATACGGGGCTACTGGCCAACATCGAGCGCCTGCTGGCCGAAGTGCGGGATCGCACGATTCTGGTTTCAACAGAAGAAGCGAAGAACGAAGGGCAAGGAAGGGGGCGCGCCCGCCCCATCGATGTCATTCCGAACGCGCCCCACTGAGTCCAAGCAAACATTGGTGTGCCGGGGCGCGTGAGGAATCCCTGTAACGTTTCGCCGGGAAAAACGGGAATCGGCACCCTCATGCGGGTGCCGATGAACGCGCCTCTCGCGATTCGTCGCAGGGATTCTTCACTCGGCTGTGTCGTGGCAGCCTGCATCGGCTCGATGGCCTCGTTCAGGATGACATGGGCGGGGGTTGCCGCCTGCATCGGCTCGGTGGCCTCGTTCAGGATGACAGGGGCGGTGAATCTCAAGGGATCGGATCGCACCGATGAAACCCGGGTGAGCGAAATTTTCAGCGATCCGATCCTCTCCTGACTTCGGTATCCAGCCTTCTTCCTTTCCCCCCCTTCTTTTGCTTCATTCCCAGCCTTCTCCTTTTCTCCCCACCTCCTAAAAAAACGGTCGGGAGAAAGCGAGAAAGGGAGGGTGAAGTGTGTTATATTTAGATAGTTGGCTAAATATCTAAACTCATGGACACCGCACTCAACCGCACCCTCCAGGCGCTGACCGACCCCACCCGGCGCGAAATCCTCCGGATGCTGGGCGCGCGCGATATGGCCGCCGGCGACATCGCCGCCCGGTTCGACATGTCGCTGCCCAGCGTGTCGCACCACCTCAGCGTGCTCAAGGTCGCCGAACTCGTCCGCGCCGAGCGGCGCGGGCAGAACATCGTTTATTCGCTGAACGCCACCGTCGCCCAGGAGACCGTCGCCGCAGTGATGGCCCTGTTCAAAGTCGGCCAGAACGCCGGGACAAAGGAGTAGAACATCATGCTCAAGAATCGTTGGCTTGGCCTCGCCTTGATCGGCGCCATGCTGATCTTCAGCGCGTTCGTAGTCAATCTGCTGCCCGAGCGCACCCCCACCCACTGGAACATCAATGGCGTCGCAGACGGCTATGGCACGCGCGAGCTGGCCGCCTTGTTCGTTCCCGGCCTCAGTCTGGGGTTGTGGCTGCTCTTCCAGGTCCTGCCCAAACTTGACCCGCTCATCATCACCAGCCCGGAGCGCTTCTCCTACCTGCCCTTTCTGGACACCTTCAGGCGCTTTCTCAACTTCATCCTGCTGTTCATGGCCGGCCTGCACGTCGTTACCCTCGGTATCGCGCTGGGCTGGCCATTACAGATTGGGCAGATGATGCTGATCGGGATCGGGCTGCTGTTCGCCGGCATGGGCAACGAATTCGGCCGGCTCAAGCGCAACTCGTTCGCCGGATTGCGGGTTCCCTGGACGCTCGCCAATGAAGACGTGTGGCGGATCAGCCATCGCGTTGGCGGGCGGGCCTTCGTCATCGTCGGCGTCATCTCGATCATCGCCGGCATCTTGCTGCCTCCCGAGTTCGGCCTGTTTGTCCTTCTCGGCCTCACCCTGGTGTGGGTCGTCTTTACGATAATCTACTCGTACGCGGTTTCAAAACGCATCGCGCGTAACGCGCAATAGAACACCATGTCGCCTCTCCTGTCAATCGTCCTCCAAGTCCTGATCGTCATTGCCGGCGCGATCGGTCTCGGCATCTTTCTGCGCCGGCGGCTGCCCGAGCGTTGGTCGGCCTGGTTTGCCGGCGGCCTGGCCTTTTTTGGCTCCCAACTATTGCGGCTGCCGCTCCTGGCGGTCTTCGCCGGCGCCCTGCCCTTGATCGGCGTTGGCCCCACCACCGCGGCCTACCTGCCGATCGTCATTACGGTCCAACTGGCGACATCCGGGCTGTTTGAGGAGACCGCCCGCTACGTCGCCATGCGCTGGCTCATCAAGCGCGTCCGTGACTGGAAGAGCGGGGTGATGTTTGGGGCCGGCCACGGCGGGGTCGAGGCCATTCTCGTTGTCGGGCTGAGCGCCGTCAACGCAATCGTCGTGCTGACCATGGGCGATACGCTTCTGGCTCAGACTCAGGCGGTCGCGCCCGCCCAGGCTCAGGCGCTCCAGACCCAAATCGAAGCCCTCCGAAATATACAATGGTGGTTGCCCGCGCTTGGCGTCTATGAGCGGGTGGGCGCGGTAATCCTGCACATCAGCCTTTCGTTGCTGGTGATGAAGGCGGTCCGGGGTGACAACAGACGCCGGGCGTGGCTGTGGTGGCTGTTGGCGGTCGTCTTCCACGCCGGCGCCAACACGGTTGCCGTCGGGGCGAACCAGATCGCCGGCCCGTTTGCGGCCGAGGGCGTGCTGACCGTCATCGCGGCGGTCGCGGTGGTCATCATTGCGCAAGTAAATAGGACCGACGATCGGCGACCGAGGACCGAAGCAGGCGCGTAACCTCGTCCGTACGGACTCCTGTCCTCGATCTTCCCTCATCGGTCCGGCGGTAATCCGTCCGTAAGCGACGCGCAAGATTGGGGCGATAGGCTGCTGGCATGTTGAGACTCAATCGCGCTTTGACGACGTGGGCGGCCGTCGCCATCCTCGCCAGCGGTTGCGCAGCCGCTCCCACCGCCGCTCCCACCGCCGTGCCCGCAGCGCCGACCGCCATCATCGCGGAAGCCACTGCGACACGGGCCCCCAGCACGCCACAACCTACGGATATGCCCAAACCGACGCTTGCCCCAACCTCGAAACCGGCTCCCATCGTCCGGCTCCCGACCGGCCCGATTGCCCCACCGATCGTCAGCGATACCTGGCTGAACACGCCTGGGCCGGTCGCCTGGGACAGCCTGCGCGGCAAGGTTGTAATGGTTGAGTTTTGGACGTTTGACTGCATCAATTGCCGGAACGTGCTGCCCGCCTTCAAAGGTTACCACCGCGACTTCGCGGCAAAAGGCCTGGTTATCGTCGGCGTGCACTCGCCTGAATTTGCCCATGAGAAGGTCCTGGCCAACGTGCAGCGCGCCGCGCGCGACCTGGGGGTGGAATACCCCATCGCCC
This sequence comes from Anaerolineae bacterium, assembly GCA_046594095.1. Taxonomy (GTDB): domain Bacteria; phylum Chloroflexota; class Anaerolineae; order J036; family Brachytrichaceae; genus Brachythrix. The sequence goes on from JBKJQK010000391.1 coordinate 4,388, forward strand.
TCGACAATGACTTCGCCAACTGGAACCGCTATTCCAACCGCTACTGGCCCGCCCGCTATCTGGTCGACAAGCGCGGCGTCATCCGCTACACCCACATCGGCGAAGGCGCCTACGACGAGACCCGGGCGTGGATCGAGCAGTTGATAGCGGAGTAATACTTGGACCGTTACGACGTTATACGCGTAGGAGTTTAGGCTTTAGCCGGCGGCGGAACTGCGGCGCTTCAGCTCGCTCGAGATTCATCATGAGGCGCTCGAATACACTATCTACCCATTTCCGCAAAGTTCCGCCGCCGGCTAAAGCCTAAACTCCAAGGCGCCATGCCCGCAGTTCCGTCGCCGGCTGAAGTCAAAATTCCAATGACGCCAATTGTCCGTCGTCCCCTTTCCGCTAAACTGCCCGCCCATGAAAGGCATCTCCCACTTCGCCTCAGGATTGTGCGTGGCGTCGTTCGTGCCCGGCGTGACGGCCGCGGCGGCTAACGGCGGGCTGCACATCGCCCTCGGCGGCGCATGCGCGATGCTGCCCGACTTCCTCGACTTCCGCTTCGCCCGCTTTCTCGAGCGGGCCGACGCCGAGATCGTCCCTGACGCGGACAGCCCAAGCGCCCAGGCCCTCGCTGATGCCGTCGCCGAGCAGGTGCGGGCAGTCGAAAAGGACGGCCGCCCGCGGATTGTCCAGCTCCATCCCCGCCGGCGCAGCCTGATCGACTGGACGCTCTACACGATTCGCTTCCACCCCGGCAGTGGCGAGGTCGGCATC
>JBKJQK010000240.1:0-3483 GCA_046594095.1 Anaerolineae bacterium
CCATCTTTATCTCGTGGCGGATGGCATGGGCGGCCATTCGGCCGGCGAAGTTGCCGCTGAACTCGCCGCGCGGGTGATTCCGGAGCGTTTCTATAATGATTCCGTCGATGCGGGCGCCGGCGGGACGCCCTTTGACGTTGGCGGAGCGCTTCGGCAGGCGATTGCCGAAGCCGCCGAAGGCATCCGATTTGAGCAGATGCTGACTCGCGAGCGCGCCCAGATGGGGACGACGGTTGTCGCGGCGGTCCTGCGCAACGATCGGATGTGGGTGGCTAACGTGGGCGACTCGCGCTGTTACCGGGTGCGCGACGGCAATCTCGAGGTCCTCAGCCAGGACCATGCCTGGGTGGCTGAACAGATGAGGGCCGGCATTCTGACCGAAGAGCAGGCGCGCGAGCATCCTCAACGGAGCGCATTGACCCGGGCGCTGGGTCATCCCGTGAGCGCCGAGCCGGATCTCGCGGAGTTTGATTTGCGGCCGGGCGACCGGTTTCTGTTGTGTTCTGACGGTCTGTGGGAATGTGTGGGGGATGAGCAGATTGCGCGCGCCATGCGCCAGAACGAAATGGGTGACGCGGCCCGTATGCTTATCGCGGCTGCTCTTGAAGCGGGCGGTCCGGACAACGTCACTGTGCTGATCATCGGCGATGGCGCGGCCATCCCGGCTGGCGGGACGACCGCTGAGTTTGCAAAAATTGTCGCGGTGGCGTCGACGGTTCAGCTGCCCCCTGTCGCGGCGGTCGCCGGGACGAGCGCGGTCGCGCAGGGAATTCCGGCGATGGCTGCCGCCGCGCCGCCCTTGGTCGAGGTTGTCGAAACCCGGCCCGGCTTGCTGTCCCGCCTTGCATTGCCGGTGGCCGGTCTCGTCGGCGTCTGCCTGTGTCTCGGGCTGCTGGCGGTTGTGGGTGTCTTTCTCTCGAGCGGCGCGCCGCTGACGAACCCGCCGCCGCCAACGCGGGCAACCGCCGCCACCGCGACGCTTCCAGCGCCTCCGGCCGTCGCCATTACGCCTGTTGCTACAAAGCCGGCCGTGGCGCCGGCCCCAACGGTTGCGGCCGAGCCTGCGACGGTCCAGTCGGCTTCCGCGCCAACCGCCGTTGCGCTTGGCCCCTCGCTCGCGCCATCGTCGACGCCATCGGCTGGAAACGTGATTACGCCGGGCTCGACCCTCTTCTTTCCGCAGGCGTCGAATAACGTAACCGGCACCGGCGTTCTGACTGCCGGCGCGGCCGCATCGCCGACAGTAGGCGGCCCGGCCGGGTTGACCCGCACTCTGGGTTTGGCGGGCGCGACCCCGGTGACGGGGACGGCGGGGCTCACCCCGACGGTCCCGCCGACCTCGACCTCCGTCGTCACGGGGACTTCCGGCGCAAACGCCACGCCCCCCGGGTCGACTCTGGTCTTTCCCACCATTAGCGTCAGCGGGGGCGGGGTGTTCGCGGGCCTGGCGGCTTGCGTGACTCCGGTCTCGGGAGCGTGCGCAGCGCCCGAAACTCAGTTCGCCCGGGGAACCAGGCGGATCTATCTCACCTGGAAGAATCCGCTTCCAATTGGCACGCAGTTTCGGGCGGAATGGCTCCTGAACGGCAAGGTGCGCCCTGAAGCGGGTGACGTGTGCGCTGTGACCGAATCAGGCTGCAACCCGTATGTGACTCGCACCTCGGCCATGCTGAGCTATGTGCCTCCGATTCCGGCTGGAGCCTGGACGTATCGGGTTTTCTCAGGGACTCAGATATTCGCGCAAGACACGATCACCGTCCGGTAATCTAGTCCGAACCAATTCCGATGACACAGAAGACGCTCTCCCGCAGGCCGGTCTCCACCCAGTCCACGGGCAGTCTTGCCCTGGCCTGGGGCAAAGACTCCAACCAGGGTCCCCGATCGGAGAATCAGGACGCCGTGATTGTGGTCGCTCCCCGCGATCCGCAGATCGCCCGCAAGGGCGTGCTGATGGTCGTGTGTGACGGTGTTGGAGGCGCTCAGGGCGGGCGGCGGGCTTCCGAGATCGCGTCGACCGTGGCCTACAGAACCTACTACGAGGATCCTGGGACCGATGTGCGGGCGGCGATCGACGCGGCCATTCGACAGGCCAACGCGGCCGTCAAAGAAGAAGCCTCTCGAAATCCCGCAATTGCCTCGATGGCGACGACGATTGTGGCGACGGTTGTCCTCGGGAACGTTTTGTATGTTGGCCACGTCGGAGACAGCAGGGCCTATTTGTTTCACGCGGATGGGCAAATTGAGCGCATCACCCGCGACCACAACTGGGTGGCCGAACAGGTTGAGCGCGGGATCTTGACGGAGCAACAGGCCAAAGAGAACCCCATGCGCAACGTGATCACCCGATCGTTGGGCGCTGCGTCGAACAATACGGCCGACCATCGCCAGTTCACGCTGACACCGGGCGATACGTTGATGGTTTGCACCGACGGGCTTCATGGCGTCGTGGCGGACGACCAAATGCGGGCGATTCTGAAGCGCTACCCTTTGCCCCAGAAGTCCGCCGAGGCGTTGGTTGCCGCTGGCCTGGCCAACAAGACAACTGACAACACGACCGCCGCTGTGTTGGTGGCTTCGGCGTTAGTTTCGCAGTCCCGTGGAAGTCCGATTCTTCTATTGGCCGGGGTGGGAGTGCTTGCCCTGGTCGCGGCTTTAGTCGCGGTCTTGGTCCTCGGCCAGACCTCGGGCGGCGACACGCCAGGCGTAGCGCCGACCCCTACCGCGCCGATTGTTGCGCTGCCGACCCCGCGGACGACCGGAGGCACGGCCATCCTGGTGGGTGGAGACGCGACCCCAACGCCGGTCGTGACGCTTGATCCCTCGAAGCCAACGGCGACTCTGGCCCCTGAACTTCCAACGCCGACGCCCATTCCGACGCGCCCGCCTGCAACAGCGACACCGCTTGCCACCCCGACCCCGCCCCCTGCCCAGGCGACCCCGACGACCCCGACTGATGGTAGCGGTGGCTCGGGTGGTGGGGGCGGCTCGTCGCCAACGAACACTCCGTCTTCGCCCTCGGCGACCAACACGCCGGTGCTACTACCGCCGCCCGCAGCGACCAACACGCCCGTACTACCGCCGCTGCCCACCGAGGCGCCCAAGCCAACGGTAGATCTGAGACCCACAAAACCGAGGCCTTAATGCCTGAATTCCGGCGGTCCAGATGAAGGCTGAACTGAGCGGCCAAACGACGCGGGGTCAGGGCGGCCGGTTCGCTGAATGTCTGCGCGTCGGGTTCATTGCTTTGATCTGCGTTCTCAGCGTGGCCTGCGCTCCCGATCCGGGCCGGGACATGGCCCGGATCGGGCAGCCTCCGACCGGCGCGATTGGGGATGTGAAGCTCTACCTACCGCGTGTTTCCACAGGACCCGTCAAGTTGTACTTTCCGACGATGAAGAACGCGAATCCGAGGAAGACCTATTTCCCGGTGGTCCGCAAGTTGTCACCGGCGTGCGCGGGATACGGCGCTGATTGTCTGGAGCC
>JBKJQK010000552.1:0-3770 GCA_046594095.1 Anaerolineae bacterium
ACCGGACCTTCCAAGGATGTCATGAGAATACGAGTGTCCCCCGCAATGCTTATGGTCAGCTGAGCTCAATCCGGCCGGGCCGGTTCGTTCTAACTTGCAAGCCAGGCTGACGCCTACGGATTCGCGCTGGCCGGATCCGCATATGCCCATCCGGAAATCAGCATTGGCGCGGCCTTTCCCTGACCGTTATCAGCGTCGACTCTCCAGTAGCGTAGCCAGGCCCTCCCGACAATGGTGTCGGCTTCGATGGGTCCGCGGCGGCGCGAGTCTCCGCTGCTCGATCGATTGTCGCCCATCACATAGTACTGGGTGGCGGAAAGCGTCACCGATCGATAGCGGGCATCAACGCTGCCTTCGGTATCCGGACCTGCGGGGTTGACATACGGTTCAGCCAGAGCCGTGCCATTGATGAACACCCGATTTTGCCGAATCTCAAGTTTCTCGCCAGGAAGCCCAATCACGCGCTTGAAGCAATCCTGGCTCGAGCCGTCCGGGCAGTGCAGCACGATCATGTCCCCGCGCTTGAGCCCTGCGCTTCGGTAAATGGCCTTGTCGATCAGTATCCGATCGCCCGGCCTGAAGTTCGGGACGGCGCTGGTCTGTTCGATAATAAAGTTCCCGATTACGGCCTGCGAAATCGTAAACACGACCAGGAACAGAACGATGGTTTCCACGATCTCGCGCAGCACAACCCGCCCGCCGTGACCGGCTGGCCGGGTGACGGCACCGGTGAGGGGCGCGTCAGCCACTGAACTGCCGTCGTTTAAGTTCTTCATGTATCAGAACCAGCCGCGGGAACGGACGTACGTCAGGCTCGCTCGTGCGCTTTCCAGTTCGCCTTTCGGGCATTTGTCCTGCTCCACGATGTACCAATCGACACCGGTAGCGTCGCCGGCGGCGAGTATCGGTTCGAAATCGATGCAGCCTTCACCGATAACGGCAAACGTCCGGGCATCATCGGAAGTCATATCTTTTAGGTGGATCAGCGGCGCTTGCCCAGCCAGTTTGCGCATGTAAGCGGCGGGATCAACACCTGCCCGGGTGGCCCAGAAGACATCGAGCTCGGATTTGACCAGTTTCGATTCCGATTCCTCAAGGAGGATGTCCAGGCCATAACGACCATCGAATTCGCGAAACTCGAAGTCGTGGTTGTGGTGGAAGAAGCCGATGTCGTGTTTGACGCACTGCGAGGCCGCATTGTCAAGAACACGGGCCAGGCGGTGATAGGCGCTGGCGTCGCGGCGATGCTCCTCGGCCAAGAAAGCCAAACCGACGTAACGGGCGCCAAGCGCGGCGTAATCTTCAAGTGTTCGCTCGAATCCGTGGGTCACCCCGTCAAGACTGAGGTGTCCACTCACCAGGCTCAATCCGAGGTCGGACAGAATTACGGCGAGTTCCTGGGCAGGCAGACCGCCCAGGTTTCCAGCCGCCTCAACACCCGTGTAACCCATATCCGCAATCTGTTTTAGCGTTCCGACGAAATCGTGGCGCAGGGTTTCGCGGACGGTGTAAAGCTGTAAAGCGATCTTTCTCATATTTGTTCGATACCGGGCTGATTTGAAGGCAGCGATTGTAACCCGGACGATCCGAGATGTTAGAATCGCCAAGCGAATTATTCAGGTTATGGACAAGGATCCACTTGAGCTCCCCCTCTTTCCCTTGAACGTCGTGCTCTTTCCTGGGCAGACGTTGCCGTTGCACGTCTTTGAGCCGCGCTACCAGGTGATGATCAATCGATGTATCGAACGCGGGGAGCCTTTTGGAGTCGTTCTCGCCCGCGACGACGATCCCGACGCGCCCTACGACATTGGCACAGCTGCCCGAATCACCCAGGCCGAGCGCCTCGACGACGGGCGGCTCAATATTCTTACCGTGGGCGTCGAGCGGTTCGTATTGACGAACGTGCGGGTGGGCGACGATGAGTATCTGATCGGCGAAGCCGTCGCCTTTCCGCTCAGGGACGAGACCGGCGTTCCAAAGCTGCTGCGCCGGCGGGTGGTCGTGCTGCTCCGCCGGTATCTGAAACTGTTGGGCCGCACAAGCGGCTGCCGCCTCAAATTTCCCCGAGTTCCGCGCGACGCTTCGAGCGTGGCCGTCTTCGCCGCAATCGTGCTCCAGATCGATCTGGAGGACAAACAGGAGCTGCTGAGTCTGGACAGCGTGTCAGAGATTCTTGAAGAGGAGCGGCTCATTCTGGAAGATGAGATCTTCGCCCTGACGCTGATGACGCGCGCGCCGCGGGCGCCGGAGTTCCTCGAAGGGACCTTGTTTTCGCTCAACTAGGCCTGACGCGCGATGGTCTGCCCTATTTGCCGAGGCTTGATTCAACACCATGAAAATCGTACTGGACGCAATGGGCGGAGACTTTGGCCCAGAGCCGAACATTGAAGCTGCCATTCAGGCCGCTCGCGAGCTGGGGCACGAAATCGTGTTGGTTGGGAAACAGGACCTCATTCGACCGCTGCTGAGCAAGCACAACACGGCGGGTCTGATGCTGCCGATCGTGCACGCCTCCGAGGTCGTCGAGATGGATGAGCATCCGTCCGCGGCGGTCCGCTCCAAGAAGGACAACTCGATGAGCGTGGGCTTGCGTCTGGTAAAGACGGGCCAGGCAGACGCCTTCGTGACGATGGGAAATACCGGCGCGGCGATGGCGGCGGCGTTGTTCACCCTGGGGCGGATCAAAGGTGTGCATCGCCCGGCGATCTCGTCCGCGATCCCGACCACGCGCGGCTGGACGTTCATGATCGACATCGGCGCGAACGCCGACTGTCGGCCAGAGAACCTGGTTCAGTTTGCCATGATGGGCAGCATTTACGCAGAGCGGGTCATGAAAATCCGCGCCCCGAAGGTCGGCTTGCTGTCCAACGGCGAGGAAGAGACCAAGGGCAGTGAGCTGGTCCAGGCCACGCATGCGGAGCTCAAGAAAAGCCAGCTCAACTTCATTGGCAACGTTGAAGGGCGTGACATCCCGGTGGGGACCGCCGATGTCGTAGTGACCGACGGTTTCACCGGCAATGTGGCGATTAAGCTGATGGAAGGGATGAAGGACATGATCGAAAGCCTGCTGAAGGATGCGTTCTACAGCAGCCTGCCGGCCAAGTTGGGCGGAGCGCTATCTCGATCGGCGATTCGAGCGACGCTCAAGGCGCGGACGAGCTACGAGGAGATCGGCGGAGCGCCCCTGCTTGGGGTGGATGGCGTCGTTATCATCGGCCACGGGCGCAGCAAGGCCCCGGCCATCTATTCGGCGATCAAGCGCGCAACCGAATCGGTCGAAAACGGCGTCGTCGACGCCATTGAGCGCGGGCTGGCTGCTTCGCCCCAGGGAGCTTAGCGGCGTTCCATGGCAAGATCCAAGCGGTTTTCCCGTCTACGAACCAGCGTCAAGCGCGTCGCTTCGTTTGCCGGCAATAAATTCCGGGACGCGCGCGAGCGCAGGCGCGATCGGCAGCGCGCGGATAGCGGCGAAGAAATGGCCCGCCGGGTGGTCATCACCGGCATGGGCGCGATTACCGTCCTGGGCTTGAATGTATCGACCACGTGGGCGGGTCTGGTGGCCGGCCGGAGCGGGATCGGACCGATCACACAGTTTGACGCCAGCGCGCTCCCGGTCCGGATCGCGGGCGAGGTCAAGGGCTTTGATCCGCTGAATTACCTCGAGCCCAAAGAGGCGCGCCGCATGGCCCGTTGCTCCCACTTCGCCATTGCCGCCGCGCAAGAAGCGATGGATGACTCGGGCTTGTCGATTGGCCGGGATGTTCGCGCCG
>JBKJQK010000028.1:0-13143 GCA_046594095.1 Anaerolineae bacterium
CTGAAGGGCCGCTTCAGCTCGTGGCCTCGCAACAAGTCGATATACGTGCCGACGAGCGTGCGATCGAATGACGTAAGCTGCGCGTTTCCTGAACCCGCCGTGCTCAGGCGTTGAAAAAACGTGCTCCCGGCGAAGACAAGCGCGCCCAGCGCCAGGGCAAACAGGGCGACCTTGAGGGCCAGGAACAGTGGCTTTCGCATGGCGGGAATCGTAACACTCAGCCGAGCCCAAAGCCCTCCTCGTCCTCGGCGATTTGGCTACGGTCGAGGTGACGCTGAAGGATGACGGCAGCCGCGACCGCGTCATCGGCATCAGCCCGCTTGAGCCCGCCTCTGCGCCCCGCCATGATGGCCCGGGCTTCCTGGGTGCTGTAACGCTCGTCGGTGAAGACGAACTCAGCCGATATACCAATCTGGGCCTGAGCAACAAAGGCGAGCACCCGGTCCGTTTGCGCGCTGGGCCGGCCGTCAGTCCGGCGAGGTTCACCGACGACAATTTCGTCGGGCCCGTATTCAGCAAACAATCGAACCAGCCGGCCCAGGGCGGCAGCGTGGTCCCGGCCGTCCCGGCCGCGATCAATGACTTCCAGGGGGCGCGCGATCAGTTTTGAGGCGTCACTGATCGCCACTCCGATCCGCCGATTTCCAACATCGAGACCCATGCTCCGCGCCATGTCTAATTGCGCCTCACGGATACCTCAATTCGCATCGGAACCAGGGGCAGGCGCTTCAGCGGCGCCGGCAGCCAGTCGGGGGAGATCTCGATCGTTGGGGCGCCCTCGAGCCGGTAGGCGGTTTGGAGGAGTCTCCGGGCGTCATCGGTCGTTTGCCAACGGATCAGTTTCCGAACAGCGTTCTCGTCGATCGCGGCGCCCGCAACACCCCGGGCGACCATGAAATACTCGACTCGCGTGCCGACGCCTTCCTCGGCGACATCGCCCCGTTCGGCCTGGGCGGTGAGCAAATCAAAGCCCGCCGGCGCCCGGCTTACAAGCGCGGAACGCGCCACCGCGTCGAGGTCGGAGGGCGCAACCGCGAGGCCGGCGACCTGGATCCGCATGGTCAGCTTGAGCTCGTTCGCCTCTTCAGTGACAAACCGATCGAATGTCTCGTCTTGCGTGTCGGCGATGAAGACCGAGTCCGGTATGACATACATCCCGTCCCGCGCGACTTCGGGGTCCTTGCGCATCTCCGCCGCGGCGCGGGCCAGCAGGCGCTCCCGCAGAATGGCCCGAACGCGCCTGAAGTCGTCTTGCGCAACCGCCCGCACGTCCGTGCCCCCGCCGCCTGTCGTGGCGGCTTCGTTGCTCACTCTCACCGCAATTGCCGGGACACCCTCGACGACGTTCAACGTGTTGGCGGACACGTTGCCTTCAGCGCCAACCTCAATCGCCTCTACCGCGACGTTTTGCTGGCCGCCAGCCGGGACCTCGACTTCTGATAGGGTGACAAATCGGGCCGCGCTTCCTGACGCCGACGCGCGCAAAACTGTGTCCCGAGGCACTTTGTAGGGTGTTGTCAGCACGTTGAAGAACGTGACGAATCCGCGGGCCTTGAAACTCGGGATGGATTTTTGGCCGGTGGTGGGAGTTCCCAGCGTATCTTCGACGATGACGTCCACGCGGCGGGCCAGGATGGCCCTTTTCTCGGGACTGGCGTTCTCGCGTTGCAGCGTGAGCGATACCGGAACGATTGTCTGAACCTGCTGGCTCGACGCAAGCAGGGTTACTTTGGCGGTAGGAATCACCGCCAGTACGGCTGCAGCGGCCACGGCCACGGTCGCACTTGCCATAATGATCCGGGTGCCGATTGACAGCCAGTTGCGGCGCGGAAACAGACGGCGAAGCGAGCTCGGGGAAAATCGGCGCGGGGGCCGAGCGCGTTTGACGGGCGCGAGGGCCTGATTGTCCAGCCAGTTGCGCGCCGCGGCTGCTTCGACGGATTTGAACGTGGCCAGACCCGCATCCTGGGCGGTCGCGCGCTGTTGGCGGCTTCCGGCGGCCACCGCAAGCGCGCAACCCGAGCGGTCCGCGGCCCGCTTGACCAGCGCCCACCCGACTTCATCGAGATGGAATCGGGCCGGGAGTTCGGCAATGACGCGGCTGGCGTTGGCCCATTCGATCCGATCCGCAATTGCGGCTGGATCGTCCTCGAGCGCGAGTGAAACGATTCGTCCGACCATTCTGCAATCAGGCCTTCGTTTCGAGCGCGGCGCCAATCAGTGCCCGAGCCCGCGCCAGCGCATCGTCCAGCCTGGCTGGGTCCTTGCCGCTTCCCTGCGCAAAAGTAGGGCGCCCGCCGCCGCCCCCGCCCATCACCCCGGCCACATCCCGGATTAATTTGCCCGCGTCCAAACCGCGTTTGACGAGTCCGGCGGGGACGGCGATGACGATGGCGGGCCTCTCCCCCGCCACGGCCCCAAATGCGGCCACGCCGCCGGGGCTCCGCTCGCGAAACCAATCGCTCATATCGCGCAGTGTTTCCGGCGAATCCGCCTCGACCCGGGCAACGAGAACCGGGATGCCGCCGAGCGTTTCAGCTCTGCCCAGAATGGCCTCGAACCGGATCCGCCCGAGTTCCTTCTGCGCGCGCTCGAGGGCCTTGCGCGTCTCGCTGAGTTCGTGGGCCATCCGGCCAGCCTGTTCGGCGACCCGGTCGGGCGAGGCGCCAATCGCCTCGGCGACGGCCGCAAGCTCTCGGACCCGCTCACCAAAGGCCTCCAGTGAACCGCGCCCCGTGGCGAGTTCCAGCCGCCGCACTCCGGCCGCGACGGCGCTTTCGCTCAGGACGACTGCGCTGCCGATTTCGCCGGTTGAGCCTACATGGGTGCCGCCGCAAAGCTCGGCGCTATACGGGCGCTCGTCGTCCGGACCAATCTTGACGACCCGAACCACGTCGCCATACTTCTCGCTGAAAAGCGCCATGGCTCCGCCCGCGATCGCATCCGTGTAGCGCTGCTCGGTAGCGCTCACCGCGAGGTTGGCCAGGATCGCGGCGTTCACCATCCCCGTGACGCCGGCCAATTCCTCGGGGGCGAGGGCGCCGGAATGTGAAAAGTCAAACCGCATTCGATCCGGCGCGACCAGCGAGCCGTGCTGCTCCACGTGCGTCCCAAGAATGGTCCGCAACGCCTTCTGCGCCAGATGCGTGACCGTGTGGTTGCGCATGATGTCTTTGCGGCGGGCCTCGTCGACCGAGGCCACGCACAGGTCGCCGGCCGCGGGTGAGCCTGCGATCACCTCGCACACATGCGAAACCAATCCGGACGCGGGCCGGCGCATGTCCAGCACCCGCATCGACCACTTGCCGTCCACGGCCTCGATCGCCCCGGTGTCACTTACCTGGCCACCACCCTCGACGTAGAACGGGGTCTCGGCCACGATGACCTCAATGCGTTCTCCGGTGACCGCGCTTGCGGTCAACTCGCCTTCACGGAGCAGGCCGGCCAGGCGGGTCGAAACCTTGAGCGGGCCATACGGGTTGTAGTTGATCCCCGAGGCGGGCAGGGCGCCATCCGCCCGCAGGCTTTCGCCTGCCTCCGCGAATGCGCGCGCCTGGTCATAGTTCGCCACGAATTTCTCTTTTGAAGCGGACCTCGCCAGGTCGCGGGCGGTTTGGCGGGCCTGCTCGAACCCCGTCTCGTCAATGGTCAACTGCCGTTCTCGGGCCACATCCCGGGTGATTTCTATTGGCAGCCCGAAGGTGTCATACAGCTTGAAGGCGACCTCGCCGGGAAGCGCTGTGGCGCCCCCAAGGCCGGCAAAGGATCGCTCAAGCAACTCGAGGCCCTGGTCAAGCGTCTGGTCAAAACGCTCTTCCTCGCGCAGGACCGTTCGGATTATCCGGGCGCGGCTGGCCTCCAGGTCAGGGTAGGCCGGCGACATATGCGTGATGACGGCGTCACAGATCTGGTTCAGGAAGGGCTCCTCGAGCCCGAGGGTACGGCCAAATCGCATGGCCCGGCGCATGACCATCCGGAGCGCGTAGCTGCGGCCTTCGTTGCCCGGCAGCACGCCGTCGCCGATCAGAAAGGCGGCCGCGCGAGCATGATCGGCGATGACTCGGTACGCCACATCGTTGGCCGATCGCTGGGCGGAGGTCTGCCGGGCAAGCTGCTGGGTTCGGTCCATCAGCCCCAAAAACAGATCGGTGTCGTAATTCGAGTCGCCGCCCATGATCAGCCGGCACAGGCGCTCGAAGCCCAAGCCCGTGTCGACACCTGTCTGGGGAAGTGGATGTAGCTTCCCGGCCTCATCCCGATTGAACTGCATGAAGACGAGATTCCAAATCTCGACCGTCGTCTCATTCACGTCGTCGTCGTTGTTGACCCAGCGCGCGTCGTTGTCGGCCGCCTTCCCGGTGAAGTAGTGGATTTCGCTGTTTGGGCCACATGGCCCCGTGGGTCCCATCGACCAGAAATTGTCCTTCTCGCCGAAACGGAGGATGCGGTTCGCCTGAACGCCCACTTTTCGCCAGAGGGCCTCCGACTCGTCGTCGTCCTTGTAGATCGTGAACCACAGGCGTTCGCGAGAAAAACCGTACTCTCCCTCCAGCAATTCGAGCGCGAACTTCATCGCATCGACCTTGAAATAGTCGCCCAGGGAGAAGTTGCCAAGCATTTCGAAGAACGTGTGATGACGTTTGCTCGGGCCGACGTTCTCGAGATCATTGTGTTTGCCGCTGATGCGCATCACCTTCTGGGCGGTCGCCGCCCGGGTGTAAGCCCGCTTCTCGAGGCCCAGAAAGGCGTTTTTGAACTGGTTCATGCCCGCGTTTGTGAACAGAATCGTCTTGTCGCCGTGCGGGATGAGCGACGAGGACGGCAGGATCGTATGCCCGTTCCGGGCAAAATAGTCCAGAAAGCGCTGGCGGATTTCGTTGCTTTGCATAACCTTTGAATTATACGGGGCGGCGGGCTCCCATGTCGGTTTGGTTGCGCTATAATCGGCGCTTCTCAAGTTACACAAGTCCTGCGCTGCAGGGGAGGAAGCCCTATACCATCGCCACGATCGCAACCGACGAACGTCGGATTTCGCATCAACAACCAAATCCGCGTGCCAAAAGTACGCCTGATCGCATCGAATGGGACCAATCTGGGTGTGATCGATACGCGCGAAGCCATGGATATGGCTCGCCGCGAGCATCTTGATCTCATCGAGGTGGCGCCGAATTCTGATCCGCCCGTATGTCGGATCTTCGACTACGGAAAATTCAGCTATGAGCGTGAAAAGAAAGAGCGCGAAGCGAAGCGGACACAGCGCACCTTCGAGCTCAAGGGCGTTCGGCTGAGGCCCAAGACGACCGACTATCACCTCTACTTCAAGATGCGCGAAGCGCGCCGGTTCCTTGAGCAGGGGAACAAAGTCAAGGTGACCCTCAAGTTCCGCGGACGCGAAGACCGGCTGTTGCATGTGGCGCGGCGGATGCTGGACAAGGTCGCGGAGGGTTGCGCTGATATCGCGTCGCTCGAATCCGCGCCCAACATGGAAGGGAAAACCATGCTCGTGGTTCTGGCCCCGTCGGCTGCCACGCTGAGTCTGGCTCATCTGAAGACAACCCAGGACCGCGTCGAGCGGGAGTTGGCCGAGGACGTGGAGAAGGGTTACGTGGAGGACACCGGAGTCGAGGACGAAACGGATGTGCTCGATGAAGAGACGGCGCAGAAATTGGAGCAGGAGGTCGACACCATCAATGTGGCGCCGCCGCCGGCCCAGTTGCACGCCCTGGCGACCCGGGAGCAGAAGATGAAGAACCGGGAGAAGCGCCGACACGGTACAGCGATGGAGCAGTTCAATCTGCCTTAATGACAACGATAGGAAAACAATGCCAAAAGTAAAGACGCATAAGTCCACGTCCAAACGCTTCCGCGTAACGGGCACTGGCAAACTCATGCGCACCCGGCAGGGCAAGAGCCACTTCAGACGCAACCGCTCGCCGCGGCTGCTGAATGATCTGTCGGAAATGCATGAAGTCGATAAGACCCAGGTTAAGCGAATTCGCAAACTGGCGCCGTATCTGAATCAGAAGTAGGCGGCGCGCGGTACTTCGCGCGCATCACGTCCAGCCGCCCGGTAGAGGGCAAGCGCCGGAACCCGCGCAAGCGGGGTTTCGGACACCGGCGGCCAAGTAAGTTGACTGGCCCCAAAGCGATGGAGACCCCATCCGCCAACAACTGGTTCTAAGGAGAAAACACATGGCAAGAGTAAAGGGCGGCGTCAAAGGACGCCGACGCCACAATCGAGTTCTTGCGGCGACAAAAGGGCAGTTCGGAGCCCGCCACAAGCACATCCGCAAGGCGACCGAAGCTCGCCTGCACGCATGGGCCTATGCCTATCGCGACCGCCGCAACCGCCGGCGCCTGCTCCGCAACCTGTGGATCACGCGCATTAACGCGGCTGCCCGCCTGAACGGCACGACCTACAGCCGCTTCATCGCCGGACTGTCCGGCGCCGGGATCGCCATCAATCGCAAGATGCTGGCGGACCTGGCTGTCCGGGACGCTTCGGCGTTCACCGAGGTGGTCAAGGCCGCCATGCCCGGATAGACTGATCGCTGCTCCATCGAAGCAGAACGGAGCGGGCGGTGGGGAGGGGCGCTCATGGAAAACATGGGCGAATCTTCCCGCCGTCCGCTCCGTTTGTTTATGCGGGTCTGGGGCCGGGTGCTATGATATTTCCCGCTTGACGGATCCATATCAAGGAGGTGCGTAGCATGGCGCTTACCAATATCATCACTGCTTTTGGGCTTGCCGGCGCGGCCGGGCTCAACGCCTATATCCCGCTCCTCATCGTTGCGGTCGTGGGTAAGCTGGGCCTGATCCAGATCGGCCCGCCTTTTGACGCGCTGACGAGTTGGCCGGCCATCATCATTCTCTCGATCTTGCTCGTCGTCGAATTTATCGTTGACAAGATGCCCGGCGCCGATCACATCAACGATGTGGTCCAGACTTTCGTTCGCCCCGCCGCGGGCGCAATCTTATTCGCCGCGAACACGGGCATGGTCAAGGAGATGGATCCAACGCTGGCGCTTGGCCTCGGTCTGGTCCTTGCCTTTGGAGCTCATGCCGTCAAGGCTGCGGCGCGTCCGGCCATCAATGTTTCGACAGCCGGCGTGGGCGCGCCCGTCGTGAGTGTCCTTGAGGACGTCACCTCGGCTACTACCTCCCTCGTCGCCATCTTCATCCCTCCGCTTCTGGTCGTCATTGTTCTGGTCGTCGGCTACGTTGTATGGCGCACGCTTCGGCGCCGGCGCGCCGCGCCGATGGAGACCGCCTAAGCGGGGCCATATGCAAACCACCAATGCGTTCGACGCTGTTATTGGCCATGCATGGGCGCGCCGCCAGCTTTCGACGGCGCTCGGCGACGGGCGCCTGGCCCAAAGCCACCTCTTTGTTGGCCCAGTCGGGGTTGGCAAGGCGACGCTGGCGCGCGCCCTTGCCGCTGAAGCGCTTGCCGGGCGCGCCCGGGACGGCGCTCGCGCCCGAATGCTGGCGCTAAATGGCAAACACCCCGATCTGGCGTGGCTCGCCCCAGACGAGGGTTCGATCAAGGTCGAGACGGCGCGCGAACTATTGCACTCTCTGTCGCTGTCGCCCGTGGAGGGTGGCGCGCGCGTTGCGGTTATCGAGGATGCCCAGGCCATGACCGAGAGCGCGAAGAACGCGATTCTCAAGACACTTGAGGAGCCTAATCAATCAGTCGTGATCATTCTGATCGCCCCGAACGTGGACGGCGTGCTCCCGACAATTGCGTCGCGCTGCCAGATCATGAGCTTGCGCCCGGTGGCCGCGCGCGAGATCGAGCGCGTCCTGTCCGCCCGCGGCGCATCACCCGAGCGCGCCTCCTTGCTGGCCCGCCTTTCGCGAGGCCGGCCCGGGTGGGCGATTACGGCGCTGGCTGACGATGATTCGATCGCGCTGCGCTCACAGCGTCTGCGCGATCTCGTCAGGCTCCTTGACGCCTCGCGGACCGAGCGCCTGCTCTACGCCGAGAAACTTGGCCGGCCCGACGACGACGGCCGCGAGGCAACGCTCGAGGCATGGCAGGCCCTCTGGCGGGATGTCGCCCGGGCCAGCGCCGCAGGCGACGCCTCCACGTTTCGCAATAGCGATTTTGCGGATGTCATTCAGGGCCTGGCCCGGCGGATCGGCGCCGGCGGCGCTTTTGAGGCGGCGCGGGACGTTCGCCTGGCGCTCAAGCGGCTGCAGCAAAATGCCCGCCCGCAGCTTGTCCTTGATGCGCTGATGTTGACGATGCCGCGCCTGGCTGCGGGATAATCGCACCGAAATGCGCAACGCCGGCCCCCACGCCGACAAAGCCGCCGAACGCGGTAATCCGTCTTTTGTTTGGAGGGCCGGCCAGGAGCGCCGACTGCGCATGGTTGATGCCGCCGCCCCGCTGCGGGGAAGTGTTGTCGTCGACGCTGGCTGCGGAATCGGCACGTATATGCGGGCGATCGGCGCCTTCACCCCTGCGGCGCTCGGGTTTGATGTGGAGGTCGACCGATTGATCGAGGGTGCCCGGAGCGGGATTACCGGGATGGTCGCGGCGGTTGGCGAGCGACTCCCATATGCCGACAACAGCGTGGACGTGATCTTGAGCAATGAAGTGCTCGAACATGTCGAAGACGACCGAGCCTCGGCGCGCGAGATCGTTCGGGTGCTCAAGCCTGGCGGCCGGGCCGTTATCTTTGCGCCAAATCGGTTCTACTTCTTTGAAACACATGGGGTCTACTGGCGCGGCCAGTATCGCTTTGGCAACAAGCCCTTTGTCAACTGGCTTCCGGACGCGGCGCGTAACCGGCTCGCCCCGCATGTGCGGGCGTATACCGTGGGTGGTCTTAGAGCGTTGTTCGCCGGCACGCAGTCGCGGATCGTATCCCACACGCAAATCTATGGCGGGTTTGACAACCTGGTCCGCAGGCTCGGCGTGGCTGGCCGCTTCCTGCGAGCCTTCTGGCAGGGCCTCGAGCGCACGCCCGCGCGCATGTTTGGTATTTCACATGTGCTGGTGATTGAGAAGTTGGTCGGCTAATCCCGCGCGTCTAGGGTGAGACGAGGCTTCGACTCGGAACTGTCTCGCCCGGCAGCGCATCGAAGGGCGGTTTGAACGGCTCGTCCAGCCACTTGCGATAGAGTTTGATAAAGGCCCCGTCCGACAGCATTTCCTGGAGGCCAAGAGACAGCGCGTTCTTCAGCGCGCTATCGCCCGCCGCGACAGCGATTCCAACCGGCGCGGCGCTGAGCTGATCACCCAGCATTTTGGTGTCGCGATTGACCCGGTCGACCGCGAAGAGGGTCACGCGGTCGGCCACCACGGCGGAAATCTGGCCCGACCGCAGGGCCTGGAGCGCGCTGCCTGTATCGGCGAACACGACCTCGTTCAAGACGACCCCGCGGGCCTGCTTCAGGGTTGCCAGGGTTTGCTGATCTGGCCCGTTTCGAAGAAGCCCGATGGTCTTGCCGCCCAGATCGCCAAAAGTCAGCGCCTTGTTGCTGGCCAGGGTCAGCGCGCCGACCCCCGCCAGGAATGTCGCGGGCGTGAAGTCAAACCGGCGCGCGTTGGCCGGGCCGGGCCTGAGATCGCCGATTCCGGCGTCGATGGTGTTCGCTTGCATGGCCGCGGCCAGGGCGTCTTCCGTTCCATACGGCGTAAACACGGCGGCCGCCTCCGCGTCAAACCAACGCTTTGCGAGTTCGCGGATCAAGTCCACTTCGAACCCGTTGGGTTGCTCCCGGTTTGCAAAGGAGAGAGGATCCGAATTGGTCAGATAGCCCACCCGCAGCTTGCGGGTGCGCGCGATTCCGGCCAGGCTGCTTCGGGCTGTAAGCGTATCCGGGAGCGAGGCGAAACTCGCCGGCGCGATGAGGGCGAGCGGGCGGGTTCCCTCGGCCGGGGCTTTGAACCACTTTGCGTAGAGCGCGTCGAAGCTTCCATCGGCGAACTGGTCTGTCAATGTAGCGTTTACCAACCCAGTCCAATCCGGATCGCCCTGGGGCAGGGCGATGGCCAGCGGTTCCCGGCGCAGGACAGACAGCACCGACAGTCCGGAGCCGCTGGCAGCTTCGAGACGAAGACGGCGCCAATTTCCGAGCACCGCATCGGCGGTCCCCCCGCGCAGGGCGGCGAACGCGGCTGGATACGAGGTTAGGCTCTGGAGCGCCGTCGTGATTCCAGCGCTGAATTGGGCGGTCCGAAACGAAGGTATGTTCTCCAGGTCGACGTAGACCACGCTCTTTCGGGCAAGGCTTGCGACACTGGTATAGGCGCCTGTCCGAACGAGGAGCGCGTCACCATCGGCGATGTGTGACAGGCTGTAGTCGACCTGAAGCTCGCCGGCCTTTGTGGCCGCGATCCCGCCCATGGCCATGTCGATCTCGCGATTGGCGATCCGCCGAAGCGCGGACGTGGATGTCACCTGGCTGAACTCGACCTTCTCCGGGCCGCCGAGCCAGCGCCGCGCGAATCCTCTGGCCAGGTCGATATCCAACCCTTCAAGTTCACCTTTGGCATTGACCGACGACAGAGGCGGCGCGTCAAATCGCACCCCGACAAGCAGCCGGCCGCGCCGGCGGATAAGACTTGCCTGACTTGCGGTGGCGGGAGGCGGGGTGGGGGTCGCATCGCCATACGCGGGCGCGGGAGTTCCCGCAATGCGGACCACGCTGCTCAGATTGAGCTGACTGGGAAGTTGCAGGGACCCGCAGGCAAGGACGAAGACCTGCAGGACGCTGAGGAAGGCCAGCCAAACGGCCCGGCGAGGTCGCACCATGCGGTTACTGGCCCACAAACTCAACAAGCTGGCCCGACGGAAGGCGCAGGGACGTCACCCGCTGGTGATTGTCGAACTCCTCGAGATCGACCTCGAGACGCTGCCCATCGTCGCGCAGCTGCCCGCTCACGTCCTCGAGTTGCTCGACGTTGAATCCGAAACTAATCGTCCCAGCCAGTTCCGCATCCGCGCCGATGGCGCGTTGCAAAACGAGCTGCGTCCCTTCGGTTTGGAATACCACCACGTTTTCGTCTTCATAGGCGATGGCAATGCCAAGCAATGTCGCAAACACGTGGCGATTGCCTTCGAGGTCCTTTGACCAAACGGCAACGTAGCTAATCTGGTTCAGCATCAATTACATCAACTCCTGATAAACCGCAGCTAGTTTATCAACAATTCGGGACCAGTCATAGTCCTCGGCGAGGCAGGCGGCGCTGTGCCCCATGCGCCGGCGCCCTGGCTCATCGGCCAGCAGGAATTCGATCGCGTCCGCCAGAGCCTCCGGATCCCGCGGAGGCACCCGCAGCCCGGTCTCGCCATGCCGCACGAGCTGAGTAAGCCCTCCGACATCGGAACAGATGACCGGCGCGCCGCAGGCCATAGCCTCCAGAGCCACCATGCCGAACGACTCGTAGTGCGATGGCATGACCAGGCAATCCGCCGCGGAGAAGTAGAAGTTCAAGGTGTCCTGGTCCTGGGCGCCCACAAACGTAATGAGGTCTTGGAGGCCAAGTTCGGACCGCAAGGCGTGCAGCCGGGCCATCTCTTCGTTGCCGCGAAGCCCGGATTCGGTTGGATCGCCGCCAATGATCGGGACGGTCATCTTCTTGGGCGACAGGTCGGGTCGCCGGTCGCGGAGGATGGCAATGGCGCGCAGCAATGTGTCGATGCCCTTGAGAGGTTCGATCCGGCCCGCAAACAGGATGACCCGCTGGTCTCTTGGCACGCCAATCACTTTCCGGGCATACGATTGCTCGAGGGGATGGAATCGCGACGTGTCGACGCCAGGCGGAATAATGCGGATGCGCGATGAGCCGGCGCCATAGATGTGGACAAGCTGATCCCATTCAACGGAGGTAGCGGCGGTGATGAGGTTGGCGGCCCCGCAGACATGGCATTCGCCGGCGATTCGCTCGTCGCTTTCAATATCCTGCGGTCTCTGGGCGATCTGATTTTTGAGCTCGGCGAGGGTGTGAAACGTCTCGACAAACGGAACTCCCCAGCACCGGCTGAGTTCTTCCGCCACGAGCCCAGACAGCCAGTAGTGGGCGTGGATGACGTCGTAGCCGTGCCCGTCCTCGCCCTTGCCGAATTCGCACACCCATTCGGTGAAGGCGGGAATGATCTTGATCAGATCGGCCTTGGCGATCGGGCCTTCGGGCCCGGCCGGCACGTGGATGACTCGGGCGTTTGGCGCAATTCGCGGGTCGATGCGGAGGCTATCCGCCTTGGCGGCCCGAGTGAAAACATCCACGGCCACGCCCCGGCGCGCGAATTCGCGCGCTGTCTCGCGCACAAAAACATTCATCCCGCCCGTATCTTTGCCCCCAAGGGTGGCAAGCGGCGAGGTGTGAACGCTGATGATGGCAATCCGCTTGAGGGTTGGCATCAGCCCAGGTATGCGCGCGTGAACAGCGCCCTCAGGTCAGCTTCAGTAGGTTGGCGTGGCGAGGTGAAGATGACGCTGTCGTTGGCGGCAGTCTCGACGAGCATGTCCAGCGCGTGATCAAAGTCGTCGGCTTCAACTCCGGCGTTGGCAAGCGTGCGGGGTGATTCGAGGTCGTCAAGCAGGGTTCGGATTTGGGCGGCCAGCGCCGCTGCGGCCTCCGCCTCGGTCGGAAACACAACACCCAGGCTCCACATCAGTTCGATGAATCGGGTTTGGGTGTCCTCAGGGCGGTCCGTGGCAACGTAGAACTCGATGACGTGCGGAAGGAAAAGTCCGCACAGGCGCCCATGCGGAATCTTCAGAATGGCGCCGGCGGAGTGGGCCATCGAGTGGGCGAGACCGACCATCGCGTTGATATAGCCCATCCCTGCGAGGGCGGCCGCGTTGGCCATCGCCTCTCGGGCTTCGAGATCTTCGGTTGAGGTCTTGTCCGCGTCGTCATAGGCCCGCCTGAGATAACCAAAGCAAAGTTTTGTGGCCGTGAGACAGGGCCCGTCGCTAAAATCATTCCGCCAGGTAGCCAGGTACCCTTCAATCGCCTGGGTAAGCGCGTCCAATCCGGTATCCGCCGTCAGACGCTGCGGCATTCCCGCCGACATGCCCGGGTCGATGATCGCGTAGTCGGGGGTTGCCAGCGGATGTCCGGTCGACAGTTTGCGGGGGGTGTCGCCCCGATTGTCGGTCAGCACGACCGCCCAGGTCATT